>JANLTD010000825.1:0-2801 GCA_031362765.1 Acidobacteriota bacterium
TCTTCTGATGTTATGATGTAATTTTTCCAATGGATTCAACCGCAAACACTTCAAGTCAAACGACTTCGTTTTTAACCGAGGGCGTGCGTTCGATGTTTCTTTCGACGCTTGCTTTTTCAGTGGCAAATGTATGCGTCAAACAGATTTCACATATTCCCGTTATGGAAGTCGTCTTTTTTCGTTGTCTGTTCGGCGTGGCATTTTGCTACGTTGCGCTCAAACGCGATAATGCGAGTTTGAAAGGATCGAACCGTAAACTTCTGTTTTTACGAGGACTTTTCGGGACCACCGCGCTTTATTTTTTCTTTGTCACATTACAAAACATTCCGATCGCTTCGGCGATGACGATACAGTATCTATCGCCGATCTTTACGACGATCATCGCGATTTTTCTGCTCAAAGAAAAGGTCAAACTTCCGCAGTGGCTTTTTTATGCGATCGCATTTTCGGGCGTTCTTTTTATCGAACAATTCGACAAACGGGTTTCCCTATTTTATCTCGCAATCGGTATTATTTCGGCGTTTTGTTCCGGTATGGCATATAATTTGGTGCGAAGTCTGCGCGAACGCGAGCATCCGTTGACGGTTGTGCTTCATTTTCAACTGACCGGTTTGATCGCCGGATTCTTTCTGATGTTTTTTGATTGGAAACTGCCTGTCGGTTGGGATTGGTTTTATCTTTTATTGATCGGCGTGACCTCGCAGATCGGGCAAATATTTCTGACCAATGCCTTACAAAAAGAAAAAGCGGCGAGCGTCGCGATCATCAATTATTCGGGTTTGATATACGGAATTTCAATTGGTTGGATCTTGTTCGGTGAATCGCAAAGCCTTGGCTCTTTATTCGGAATGTTTTTGGTTGTATTCGGTGTATTTCTAAGCATTTATTATGGCCGAAGAAGTGTCAGAGTCGAAGAATTGGAAGTTACAAAAAGCTGAAAAAGTAATGCCTTAGTAAAAAGCTTCATCAAGATTTTTCGCCAACGCGCAGACACGAAAAAAACAAAAAATTCTGTGTTTATTCATTACTGAGCGGTCTAAAAATTGCTTTAGTTTTGAAAACTAAGAAATTTTGCCCACGAAACACACGAAAAGCACGAAAATTAAATCCAAATTCTTTTTTTAGTTTATTTCGTGTGTTTCGTGGGCAAAATTTCTTAAAATATTTGATAATTTTCAAGTAGGCAATAACTATGCCGCTCAGTAATGATGTTTAGTTTACTTTTTCGTTTTTTTCGTATGTTTCGCAGGTAAATTTAACTTTTTGCTGAGGCATCACGAATCAAAAAATGTTGGTAAAAATCGCATTTTGTGTAACATCAGTTATAAGTTATTTTTACACGTTACTTAACTTCTCCAACTGCATAAACTGAGTCGCTGGGAATATACTCTGTTCCATCTTTTTTTGTCATAAGAGAAGGAAAGTTGGAATTATCAGCAATGATGATATCGAACTGTGGGTTTGTTTCGCCATTTTAATTTAAACTAGCCGTTGAACAAAGTATTTTTTAGATTGACGGAAAATTGACTGTGAAGTTTTGCATAAATTGAGTAAAACTACACAGAAAATAATGTAGTTCTACTCAATATATTTGTGTAGTCACCTCTATTTCTAATCTTATCCACCAAACTTAAAATTACTTTTGAAACAATTTAAAGGAATCACTCATCTGCTAAAAAGCACTGATGAGTCCCGTCAGTCTCATTGAGACTATAAATTAAAATTTGGAGGAAACAAAAATGAAATCTGTCCCTACCACCGTTGGTGTGGTTTATAATCAGAAATATTCTAAGTCAAAAATCATAATTACTTTGTTGTGTTTAAGCATTTTTTTTAGTTTTACTGCTTTGGCACAAGATGAGTTGCTTGACGAAGACACTCTCCCAATATTTATGATTCAAATGAAATTTGGAGTTGGCTCAAATTTGTCGGGTCCCGAGGCAACGCCGAACAGTTTAGCCATTCAGGAAAAATGGGAAAAGAAAGACCTGATGGGTAAGACTAAAAAACAAGCCATGGATATTCTTTTTGAGGATGTTAAATCCGTTGTAAAGGATGAGGAAACCTTAAAAAAAATCTGGGAATTTTGGAATGGAGTGCGGAAACCGGATCCAACTCCAACTCCGACTGACCCGGCAGAAACTGCCGATAAAATTGATTTTGGTGCACCACCACTTTCTGAAGGTGATATGAAAAAAGTCATGAATTGGATAGCAGTGCGAACAAGTGCATTAAGGTTGCCGTTTTGCTGGAAGCAAAGCTATGGACGCGGTGCGGGCGAAGTTTTGAGTAATCAATGCGCTCCCGGTTTAGAGAAAGACGGTCTGCTTTGCTACAAACAATGCAAAGCCAATTACAACGGTGTCGGTCCGGTTTGTTGGGCAGATTGTCCGAGGAATTTCAACGACATTGGAGCTTTCTGCCAGAAACCGGGTTCATACGGACGCGGTGCAGGTTACGCCGTCTGGAATGAGGACAATTGTAAAAAAGATAACAAACAAGGGTGCGAGAAGTCGGGAGCTCTTTGGTATCCGAAATGCAAAAAGGGATTTCATGCCGTTGGTTGTTGTGTCTGTAGCCCCGATTGTCCAAATGGCTGGAATGATACCGGAACAGGTTGCACGAAACCAACCTACGGTCGGGGTGGAGGTGAGCCATTAGCCTGTAAGCCCGGACTGGAAAAAGATGGGCTACTATGCTATCCCCAATGCGATAAGGGAATGAACGGTGTCGGACCTGTTTGTTGGCAAAGATGTCCAAGTCAACAATCATGGGATTGTGGTGCAGCCTGTGCAACCAAC
>JANLTD010000875.1:0-2332 GCA_031362765.1 Acidobacteriota bacterium
TAATAAAAGATCAAAAAGAAAGGTTAAATAAAATCCGGTTGAGGTGTTTTAACCCGCGCCGAATCAGGAGATGTTTCAATGGACGCGCTGATTGTCGTGAACCCGTTTTGGATTTTCTCAAATAAGCAAAACTTGCGCGAATTTAATAATTTTTTTTTGAGGTTTAATGCCCGATAAATTTATTTCAGGAATCCATAATTATTGCGACCGTTGGTGCGAACGCTGCACATTCTCGGCGAGGTGTCGCGTGGCTGAAGCCGAAAGCGCGATGACAGACGAAGAACGCGACATTGAAAACGCCGCATTTTGGCGCAATTTGAGTAATATTTTTGCCGAAGCCAAAATAGTGATCACTGAAAAAGCAGAAGAACTCGGCATCGAATTTAAACCGCTCAGCGACGAAGAATTTGCCAAACACAAGCAACGCGAAAAAGAATTTATCGAAAATCAGGATCTAGCCAAACTTGTCGAAAAATATTGGAAAGATGCCCGAAAAACTCTCGAAAAAAAAGACGATTGGCTGATCTTTTCACCGCTCGATGAAGAAGCGCAGAACAACATGCTCGCCATCATTTATTGGTATCAATTCTTCATTTCCGCCAAAATCCAACGCGGTTTTCACGGCATTTTAGATTTTGACGGCGAACCGGATGATGACGAATTAAACGATGCGCATTCAGATGCTAACGGCTCAGTCAAAATCGCGCTGATTGCGGTTGATCGCTCTGTTTTGGCGTGGACAAATCTGTTGGCGCAAGAAAATTCTTCCACCATCAAACCGCTTTTGATCTTGCTTAAAACGATCCGTCAAAAAGCCGAAGAAAAATTCCCGTACGCCCGCGACTTTATCCGTCCGGGTTTTGATGAAGTTGAAACGGTGATGTAAAAAATAGGGCTTCGATCAAGAAAACTAGCCGATTCGCCTGTCTCCAAAAAGCTCCTGCCATAATTCCTTTAGCCAGGTTTCAAGTTCTTCGGTTGTATTATATTCATTATCGCCTGTCAGTTCCTTATATTGTTTTGGGGTAACGGTTTGGTAATTGATCGCCTCCGCCAGCTGCTGCCGAAAAAGATTTGCTTTTTCTTCGGGTATTTTCTTTTGCGCCAGATTATCGCGCAGGACATAAACCATATCCATGGCGTTGACATCGCAATATAAATTTAAGAACTCTGCTAGGACGTTCGGAACAGGTTGTTCAGACATACTCACTCCTTGCTATTTATTATTTCGGTTGAGGATACATTGTTTTTAAGACAAAATTACCCGACGCATCCTTTGTATAGATAGCGACCATCTTACCGTCTGTAAAGTCCGTCGCGCGGGTTGGCGAAGTTGTATTTGGCCAAGCAGCGGTGCGACTTCTTCCGGATACTTCGTTTTTATAATTCGGGCCATAAATGTCCTCAAGCGAAGTTTCAACTTTGATATCGGTTTCGCCTTTCTTGACAGCGTCCTTGAATTTATCGCTGTTGCGTGCGCTCTCTTCGGCCTTGACGTAACTTTCTTCCGAGTTGACTTTCGTCGCGTGATCTCCGCATTTATGATTATTGCCTGTGTATTTATCGGTGCGTGTGCCGGTTTCGGGATCAAGTTTTAGACGCGCGCGATCATCAAGCTGCTTCTCTGTCATTTGCCCTTCGTGGCGTTGCGGACCGTGTCCCTGTTTTTTAAGATCCTCAAGTTTCTTCGAAGCAAGCGCCTTCATCTCTTCTTTTTCTTGCTTAAGCGTGTTTTTCTTCTGAGTATTACCTTTCTTTTCTAACTTCTCTCCATCGGATAGAATTTCATCGAGACGTTTTTTCAGGTCGTTGATTACCTCATTGACCTTATCATCAACGCGCTTTCTGACCTCTTTGATCGAATCCAAAACTTCGTCAAGTTTCTTCGCGATTCTTTCGGTCGCAACTTTTTTGAGTCTTTCTAATTTAGTACTGATTCCGTCAAGAATTTTCTTGATCTTGGCAGCGGCGGTTTTGCCGTGTGTGATCAGATCGCCACTCAGCTTTTTGAGCCATTTGACCGCATTACCTTTTCCAACCCAGTTCAACTTGCGGAGAAGTTCCGCCAGTTTAATTGCCTTCTCGCTCTTCTTGATGGATTTGAGAACGCCTTTAATGACTGTTCCGACTTCAGGAATACAACCAATGACCGTGATCACCAAATCGACCCAGACCCCGGCTTCATCGTATCGTTTATCAAAAACAAGTTTTTTTACGGCCGCAACAATATCCCGAACATCGCCGATCTGATCAACCACCGGAATCAGCGTAATGATCGTCCCGACAACGATCTGTCCGATGCTTTGGTCTTCGTTAAAATCTCCTGCCAAAG
>JANLTD010000976.1:0-4226 GCA_031362765.1 Acidobacteriota bacterium
AAATTTGAGGTCTGGAAGGGACGACTCTGGGCGCAAAACAAACATTGTGGATTATTTTCAGGAAAGCCTCTGACTTTGCAAGAGCCGTGTTAACTCCGAGACATTAGGCTTTCGAGATTTTTCTAATAGTCGGAGTTGGTGTATCATTTTCAGACAAAGTTCCATCCAAAATAAAAGCCAAGTAAAAACAAAAATGAAAGCAGAAAAATTCAGATATTTGTGCGTCGTTATTCTTCTTTTTTCGGCGCTGAACGTTTTTTCGCAAGAGACGAAAAGAGCGATCACGACCGACGATTTTTTCAAAATGAAGACGGTCGAAAATCCGCAGATCAGTCCTGACGGTAAATGGATCGCCTATACCGTTTCTGAAATGGATTTGAAGGAAGATAAAACGGAAACGCGGATCTGGATGGTTTTGGCCGGTGGCGGCGAAGCCATTCCGATGACCGCCAAAGGCTATTCGGCAGACAGTCCGCGTTGGAGTCCGGACGGCAAATATCTTTCTTTTCTTGCTTCAAGGGGCAAAGACAAAGATGGCGACGAAGAAAAGGCGCAGGTCTGGACGCTTAACCGGCTCGGCGGCGAAGCGCAGCAGATCACCAAGGTCAAGCAGGGAGTTTCGGGCTATGAATGGTCGCCGGACGGCAAACGGCTTGTTTTGCTGTTAAGCGATCCAAAACCCGAAGAATTGACCGACGACAAAGAAGACGACAAAAAAGCGAAACCCTTTGTCGTTGACCGGCTTCAATTTAAGCAAGACACGGTCGGTTATTTGGATCGCTTCAGAACTCATTTGTTCGTTCTTCCGGTCGGTGACGAAAAAGCCGAACCCGTTCAAATCACATCTGGCGATTTTGAAGACGCGCAGCCGGCGTGGAGTCCTGACGGACGCTCGATCGCCTTTGTCAGCAATCGTTCGGACAATCCGGACGGTTCGCCGAATACGGACATCTGGATCGTGGCGGCGGATAATACCGATAAAGGACAAACCCTGCTGCAGGTGACGACGAATCCGCGTGAAGATTCTTCGCCGGCGTGGAGTCCTGACGGACAAACGCTGGCTTATATAACGGTGACGGCGCCGCTCAAAGTGATGTGGTACGCGACCAATCACCTCGCGACCGTTTCGGCGAAAGGCGGTGCGCCGACGGTTTTGACGACCGCTTTTGACAGAAATGCGATCAAACCGAAGTTTGCGGCGGACGGAAAATCCGTCTGGTTTATGCTGGAAGACAGCGGTGAGCAAAATCTGGCTTCGATAAATCTTGCTACAAGAGCATTGAACCGCGCGATCACCGGCGATTCGATCGTTTTGGACTATGCAGTGCAGGGAAATCTGATCGCGCCTTTGATCTCAAATCCCGTACTGCCGAACGAGATCTTTTCTTTCAGCAACAATCAATTAAAACAGGTAACATTTACCAACCAAAAACTTCTCGATGAACTGAATCTTTCCCGCGTTGAGAATATCCAATTTAAGAGCAAAGACGGCACCGAGATCGAGGGATTTATCTATAAACCGATCGGCTACAACCCTTCGATGAAATATCCGACCATTTTGCGGAATCACGGCGGGCCGGTTTCGCAATTCGATTTCAGTTTCGATTTTGATTCACAGCTTTACGCCGCTAACGGCTATCTGGTCATTCAGACAAATCCCCGCGGTTCATCGGGTTACGGGCAGGCTTTTTCCTACGCGCTGTTTGCCGATTGGGGAAACCTCGATTTTCAGGATGTGATGGCAGGCGTTGATTTTGCGATCGCCAAAGGTTACGCCGATCCGGACCGACTCGGTGTCGGCGGCTGGTCATACGGCGGGATCCTGACAAATTATGTGATCACGCAAACCACGCGGTTCAAAGGCGCGGTTTCAGGCGCGAGCGAAGCGCTTTATCGTGCAAATTACGGGCACGATCATTACCAGATGTGGTGGGAAAACGAATTGGGATTGCCGTGGCAAAATCCGGAAGCGTGGGAACGTCTGTCGCCATTTAACAAGGTCGAAAAGATCACGACGCCGACGCTTTGGATCGGCGGCAGCGCAGATTGGAACGTCCCGATCTTGAATTCCGAACAGATGTATCAGGCGATGAAACGTCTCGGACGCGAAACGCAGTTGGTCGTTTATCCGGGCGAAGCTCACGGGCTCAAACGCCCGTCATTTTTGAAAGATCGATTTGAAAGATTTTTAGGCTGGTATGACAAATATGTGAAGGGCAAAAAATGATCGGGCATTGAAACTTTGATTCAAAAAGAAACACGGCGGATTTTCACTTCGCCGTGTTTCTTTTTGAAGAAGATCTGAAAATGATCATTTCTCTTCTGGAATATCTTTCGTATTTCCCCGCTCCAATTTGGCAAACCGCGAAGTTGGCAGCCACGAAGGCATTGTATCGGCATTGGCAAGCCGCAATCCCATAATGCCCATCACATCGGCGACGGTTTTCGCACCTTCCCACGCCCAATCTTTTTGAATGACATCGCCGGGTTGGTGATAATCGGTTTTTTCCCACAGTTTGCTGCGGTCGATCCATTTTTGCGGGTCGCCTTCGGGCGCGCCCAAAAGCATCAGCGCGGGAACGCCGCGCGTCACAAACGAATAGTGATCTGAGCGATAAAAGATCTTTTCATCGGGCATCGGGTCGGGAATGACTTTGATGCCAAAGGCGCCCGAAACATCATCCAAAACGGCGCCGATCGTTGAATGTTCAGCACCGAAACCGACAAAAGTTTTGACCGGCCCGTAAACTTCCGTGCCGATTCCGTCAAGATTCAAATTACCCGCGACCTTTTTGATGTCCCAAGTTGGTTTCTTTGCCCAGTATTTCGATCCGTATAGTCCGTATTCTTCGCCCGTCACGGCGAGAAAGATCAAAGAGCGTTTCAGCTTCGTCGGTGTCTTTGAAAACGCTTCGGCAACCGCGAGCATCTCCGCCGTGCCGAGCGCATTGTCCGCCGCGCCGTGATAAATTTTACCGTTTTCCGCGCCGTAAGCATCGTAATGCGCCGAAAACAAAACGGCTTCCGCTTTTAAGTTCGGGTCTGAGCCTTCGATATAGCCGACGACATTATTGGAAGTGCCTTTCGTCGTTTTTGTTTTGGAAACAATTTTGGCCGATTGATTAAGTTTTATCGGTTTGAAGGCATTTGTTTCGGCTTGCGCCAAAGCATCTTTGAGCGATACGCCGGATTTGGCGAAAAGTTTTTCCGCACCCGTTTTGCTTCCCATCACGATAGGCGGAACCGGCAGCGACTGAGAAGTTTCACCCGACAACGCAATTTGGCGGCGGCTGAGATAATCAATAATCAATTCCGGCGTTTCTTTTTCTCTGCCATGCCCGATAAAAACAAGCGATGACGCGCCGCCACGGACAATATTGCCAAGAATCGTCCATTTGGCATCGGCTTTATCCCAATCGGCTTTTGGAATATTGGCGGGCGGACCTTCGAGCATCACAACAACTTTTCCACGCACGTCAATGCCTTGCAAATCATCACGTCCGATTGATTTTGCCTGAATCCCGTAAGCGACAAAAACCATCTCGCCGCTTGCCGATTTATCCTCGGTCGAATACGGAAGAAAACCGTAATCCGTACCGAGTTTGAGCGATTCTTCGCCGACTTTAAAGGTTGTTTCGGGCGTGAAAACGGTTTCCTTAAAATCAATTTTTTGCAGGTAAGAACCTTTATCGCCGAGCGGTTTTAAGCCGAGCGCTTTGAAACGGTCGGCGATCCAGTTGGCGGCTTTGTCGCCGCCGGGCTGCATCGTTCCGCGCCCTTGCATTTCGTCTGCCGAAAGCGTCGCAGTCACGTCTTTGATCGTCTGAATATCAATCTTCGCCGCGAGCTGTTGCTCTTCGCTTAAAAGAACGCTTTTGGCAGGTGCTACTGTTTGGGCAAATATCTGCCCGAAAATCAAAAGGCTGACGAGCAGTGCGGTCATTGTTTTCCGCAGCCCGGACGGAGCCTGTCCGTGTTTTTGATCCATAATTTTAATTTTTCCCTCGTCTGACTTTGAGAATTTGCTGTGAATAGATTCGCCGAATTCTTAAATAGTTGTCAAATGCAAGAGAAATGTTATGGAGAAGTTACGCACTTGAAAATTCTCAATCAAACGTAAAACAGACTGTTAGTCTGTTTTGCCTGCCGCTTGGAACCTTTTTCAGCGGTTTTAAACAGACTAACAGTCTGTTTTACGTTTCTTTTTTAATTTCAATCATTTCTTA
>JANLTD010000103.1:0-2874 GCA_031362765.1 Acidobacteriota bacterium
GCTTTGTATTCGGGACGCACCTCGACGCGAAATTCGGTCAGCTTTAATTCTTCAAATTCGTCGGCTTCGCGCCACCATTCTTCTTCAAATTGCCATTGCAGAAATTCTTTGACCTCGGAAATCGCGAGCTCGCGCCGTTCCGAAAAAGCGGCCGGCGGAAAATAATCCTCGCCCGTCACGGCTTGCGCGGTGAATGAACCGTTGAAATCTTGCCAAATTAATACCGGAATGCGAAAATTTGCCATCTGAAAGATTTAGTTTCGATGAGCCACAACTAAAAAATTATTCATCTCAATTGCTCTAAAGTAGAGCAATTTTTTAATTATCTGGTATTTCTGTCTTCGTTCAGAGTCCACGCTTCAGCGTGTTCCCGCCAGCGAAGCGCGGCGGGATTCAAACTAAAGTTTGGACTCTGAACGAAAACAAAACATCCCGAAACTTATGTCCACACAGCTGACACAGATCAGAGAGGCACATTTAGCGGTTTTATTGAAATGATCTCACAGCATTAGAGATTGAGGAATGGTTATGAAAAAAGCAAACATCATCGCATCGGTTTTGGTTATTTTAGGAATTATCACGACTGTTTTCGGACAACAGCAAACGGAGAACAAAGCCGACCAGACTTTACGCGGTTCGGGCAGGGTCAATGCCTCGACGCTCGGGATGGAATTTGATATGCCGCTCGGCGGATATTCGGGGCGCGGTATCAATGTTCCGATCAATCTGAGCTATTCTTCAAAACTGTGGCGGTTTGAATCTTTTGCCTCGTTTCCGGGGGTTAATAATCCTGATATTTGTTTGGCTCCGACGAAAACCTTTTTTGCCGAAAATTCGGCTTCGGGTTGGACGACCAGTCTGGCAACGCCGTATATCGAATACACTAATAATCGTTATGATCAGAATGGGCTTCCGCTCGGAGATGTGTGTGATCCGAATGCGCCGGGAAATCAATATGTCGGTTATATGAGACGTTTGACTGTCCATCTGCCGGGCGGCGAAACTCACGAGCTGCGGGTGAATGATACTCCGATAGTCAATCTTAGTGGTTCGAACACTCCGGAGGATTATAACGGCACTTACTATGCCGTTGACAGCTCGAATCTCAGATATATCGAAGATTCGGCAACCAATACCTACAAACTTTTGATGCCTGACGGCTCTTTGTATGAATTCGGCGCGACGACTTCCGTGCTAAGTTCTTCAACCATCCGCAAAGCCACAAAATTTAGTGACCGCAACGGTAATTACACAACCTACAACGCACCGACCGAAACCTATCCGAACGGTTATTGGACGGATACGATGGGCAGAACTATTTCCGTGCCGTTCGGATTGAAGGCTCCGACCGCGCCCAATGTGCAGACTTATAATATGCCGGGTTTGGGCGGGAATACTTCGGTAACATACAAGTTTTATTGGAAAAAGCTGAAAGATACGACTGCGGCGGAAAGTGCGCTCAATGATTTTAATCAGGAGTTGAGATATGCCGCCGATTATTCCGGAACCGCTTCCACACAACGAACCGGCGCGGATTGTTGTCTTTTTAATTCTCAGCAGGGAGCAGCGAGAATTTTTGATGCTGCGGGCAGTGCAAAATTCAATCCCGTAGTGTTGGCGGAAATCGAATTGCCGACCGGGCAAAAATACAAGTTCGGCTATAACATCTTTGGCGAGATCGAAAACGTCAAATATCCGACCGGCGGCGAGGAGAAATTTGTTTACAACGAGGTCAATTCAGTTTCGGAATTAGAAAATCCGCATGACAAAGCGAATCGCGGAGTGACAAACCGCAAGGTTTATCAAACAGCGGGCGGCAGCAGTTTTTATCAATGGACATATAGCACGACCGGAGCGCCCGCGCCGAATTACGGTCTGGAAATAGCCACCACAAACCCCGATAATACACAAACGGCGCGCCGGGTTTATCGCAGTTACGTCGCGGGCTATACCAATTGGGGATACGACAACATATTGTCCGGGATGCCATATGAAGAAATCGCCAAAAATTCGGCGGGACAGGTTGTTTCACGAAAATTGACTAACTGGACAAAAGGACTCGGATCCGGGTCAACCCTCGAATGGCATCCGCGTGTGACGAGCGAAGAATCATATATTTACGACACCAGCGGGAACGGTGTTTATGCCCTGACGGCCTTTGAATATGAAGGTGATCTGAGCCAGCGGGAAACACCTGTGATGACAAAAAAGAGTTCGCAATATGCGTTTGCGGTGGCGGGCAGTTCGCCGCCGTCAACGCCGATCCGGACGAGTGAAACGACGTTTTTGATCAATGATGCGAATATTTCGCAAACGATCCGCGATGTCTATAAAGCAAAAAATACGATCGGCTTGGCAACGGCTTCGGTTGTTAAAGACAGCGCGGGAACGATTGTTTCGCGGAGCGAAATGGCATACGACGAAGCGGGTTATTCGATCATCTCGGCCGCCACAACGGCGGCGAATTGGCAAGACCCGAACAACAGTTATCGGGGCAATCCGACGACCGCAAAAGTTTGGGACAGCACAAAGGGCGCGTCAACAAGTTCGGCCGCGTATATCGCAACGCACGCGCAGTTTGACAATTTCGGGAATCAACGCAAGGTGTGGGATGCGAAAGGCAATCTGACCGAAACCGATTACACTTCTCCGTCAGGTCAGGATTATAAATTTGCGTTTCCAACCAAAGTTACTTCCGCCGTTCCCGACCCGACCAATACAAACGGTTCAAATACGGCATTTGAAATGACGGCGACCTTTGACGTAACGACCGGACTGCCGAAGACGACAACCGATGCCAATGGTTTGGAAACACGCATCACATATGACGCGACAACCTTGCGTCCGTTAAATGTCAAAACTTATTATCCAACA
>JANLTD010001164.1:0-2472 GCA_031362765.1 Acidobacteriota bacterium
TTTTGGACGGCGACCGCTACAGAGCAGGGAATCGAGGATAAATACGCAATTTCCTTAACGGCAAAAACGGCTTCCGTTGTCAAAGAAACTTTGATAGCTTCGCCGCAAAATCAGTCGAATTTTGCCGAATTTTTACCGTCGGATGTGGTGGGCGCGACGCGCTATAATCTACAGAAACCACAGATTGCATGGCGCAGTTTGCTGCTTGTCGCCGGCGAAAATACTGATGCGGCAAGTGCGAAAATCTTGATTGCCTTTTCGGGAAGTTTGCTTGAACCTTATGGAATTGCTGACGCGGAAACATTCTTGAGTGCGGTTGATTCCGAGATCTGGACGGCCGTCTTTGACGCGGAAGGCGATAAATCGGTTGCTATTGCGACAGTCAAAGATGTGGAAAAACTGAAAAAATCGATCGCTGAAATAAATTTCAAAATCGCGGGCGAACGGCTGGAAAACGCCGAGCTCTGGAAATCGGCGGACGGCGCGAACGCGGCGGCTTTTGTCGAAAATGAACTGATTTTGGGCGATGGCGAGAGCGTTCTGAAATGCCTTCAGGCAAAGCAAACCGGACAAAATTTTACAAAAAATGTTGCCTGGAAAAAAATCAGCGAAAGCAATGCGGTCGCCATCACATTCGGAAAAGATTCGACGGAAAAAACGGTCGAAGTCTTAGGCGAAAAAAAGACGGAAAATCTGCAAATGCTCACCGTTTTCACGACCGAAACGCGCTTTAATGCAAACGGCATCGAACGCAAAACCGTTTCGCCGTTCGGTTTGATCGGCAGGGTTTTGGAGCAGTTTGATAATTAGTTCAGAGTTACGGCTTTAGCCGTGAAGACTGCACTGATTATTCAACTTGCAAGCACTTCAACCTCGAACTTTTCTGAGCGAGAAGGTCAATCACGCATAAATGCGTAACTCTGAACTAAATTATTTTTTTGCTCTTCTTTTCAGATGCTTCACGTTTTTCTCGATCCAGCTTTCGGCTTCTTCAAAATACCGGAACTTTTTTTCGTTACGGCGAAAGACGGGCGTGTGATTGTAGCGGCGGCCGTTGTGGTGGATCGTCGGGTGAAAGATATGAAGCATTTCGTGAAAGACGATGTATTCAACAACGTATTTCGGAACTTTTTTATCGTCGAGCGAACAACTCACGACGACCGTTTCGTGAGCTGAATCGTGATGTCCGAGAATTCTGTAGGTTTTGCGCGACGACCACGTCAGCACGGGTTTCGGTAGCGAGTTTTTGAAATAGGTTTCGTTCAGATCATCGAAGATCTCGTCCAGATCGTAATAGTTTCCCTGCGCCGATGTGATGATCTTGCGCCCGAAAGTTTTTTTATTTTCGTGGGCTTTGTCGCGAATTTCCCGGGTTTTGACGAAATCCGAATAAATTTGACGCGCCGCGGGCGGAACTTTTTTTCTGAGAAGCTTGGCGACCAAAATAAAGGCGAGAGCTTTTTGGGCGTTCGGCGGCATTGCGCGGCAGATTTCGGCGATGCGGACAAAAACCTTTTCGTTACGTACGCGAATCGTGTGATTGATGCCGATATACGGGTAAAAACGAACTTCGATGGCGGGCATTTTTCGTTTCGCGTCAAAAACGCCAAAGGCTTCCTCGTAAAATAATCTGATTTGGTCGAGCTTTTCGGTCATATTGAAAGAACATTTTGCTGAATCCGGTAAAGTTTGTGCCCGTTAATCAAAGTTTAGTAATGCGTCATACTGTTTTCAGTTAGAAATCTAGTAACTGTTTAGGTCTGGCAAGTGGCAAAAGGTTTTCCTTTGATGATTGAGACTAATTCTTGAAACACTTGCCGACCTTGTTTTCTGAGGCTCATCAAGTAGCTATTTATTCTGACATAGCTTTCCGTTCCGCTGGCGGCTCGAAATCCGCCATTCATTTTTTGCTTCACTTTTGCATTTCGCAGGTCTCGCTCTGCGGCGAAGCCAGTGTTGGTGAGTGGAACTTCTTTTTCGACTGCAAATCTCAAGATCGCTTCTTTGCGTTTCCTCATTCTTTCCAATAAATTCCGACCTTTAGTCCGTTTTAATTTCCCTTTTGGGTAATTTCTTTCCGCTGGCGGTTCTTCTCTTTCTCCTTCTGCCAAGATTTCGTCATATCTTTCTTCATATTTGGCGAATTCGGCGACTGTTCCTTTTCCATAATCGCTTGCGACATAGATTCTCAGTAGCAATCGCTTCATTCGCCAACCCCATCTCGATTGACTATTTTCAATTATTCCCGTTAATTCGCGTAATATATGCGCATCACAAGCCGCTGATGAAGTGATGTTCCCTGACGAATCTGTTAAAGCATTCGTCGAACCGAGATGGTCAGCCAGGAAATATTTTACATCATTTCCGGTCTGGACACGCAACTTATTATCAATACCGTCGCCGTTGAGATATTTGGTCAAAACACCTGAATTATCATCAACCAGCACGTCGTTTCCGTCATAGATGAACTTT
>JANLTD010000114.1:0-1936 GCA_031362765.1 Acidobacteriota bacterium
CAGAAATCCCAACCTGAAATACAACGTTCTCCGCTCAACTGAAACATATTATTTTTCGACTCAAATCTGCGCAATAACTCTCTGCAAACGCTCGTTGACTTCCGTTGCCACTTCATTCATCGCGGAGTTTTCGCCAACCACCGAAAGCATCGCTTTTGCGTCAACCGCCGCGACCACCGATTTATTTTTATCATCGGCCTCATAGACGATGACGTTACACGGCAAAAGCAGTCCGATATTGATGTCCTCTTGCAGAGTTTTGTACGCCAGCGGCGGATTGCACGCGCCCAAGATCACATAACGGCGAAACTCCACGCCGAGCTTTTCCTTTAGTTTTTCATCCAGCCGAATCTCGGAAAGAACGCCGAAACCTTCCGCTTTTAAGGCTTCCCGCGTGCGCTCGATCGTTTCGTCAAATGCCGTTTCAATTGTTCGGCTAAAACCATACTCTTTTTTTTCAACTTGTTGTGCTTTCATTTTCTCACCTCCAGAATTTCTTAAAAAATGCTATCGGTTATCTGTCAAACCGGTTATTTTTTCTGTCCGAAAATTATCCAGCCAAGCAGAATGCCGAGACCGAGCATCAACAAAGTCGGAATCCACATCCAACCAAATCCGCCGCCATAGCCCTGTCCCATCATTCCGCCATTCATCATTGTCCCGCCGCCAAAGCCCAGAAAAAGCAGAACGACGACGACAAACGCGATAATCAGCGGTGTTTTATTTGATTCGGTCATAATGCGGCCTCCTGTGTAGAAAACTGTGACGGATTCGCGTCAAATCTTTCTTTGCATGAGGACGAACAAAAATAGATCGTTTGTCCTTGATATTCGGATTGCCCGGCGGCATCCGCTGCTTCGATCTGCATTCCGCAAACCGGATCTTTATACATTGTTTTATCCATATTGATACACTCCAAATAGTTTCTGTCTTTAAGTTATCGCCACTGAAATGCCGAACATAAAAATTTTAAAACTCCTTTAATTCCGGCACTTAACGAGAAATCAAGAATTTCTTTTTCGAGACCAACGGAACTAATTGATAAACTGCGACAATTTGCGCAATTTTCAGAGCCAGATCTCGCGGGAGATAAACCAATAACGCGACCTGCCGATTTTCCGATTGATTGAAGTATTTTTCGGGTTCATCGTCAGAATCTCAATCTCCAGTTGAATTTTGAGCTTACGCAATTAAAAGCCCTTTGTATGTACGCAACCGCACATATTAAATTCAACAAGCGCTAGCTGTTTTCAGATAAGAGCGCATCTAAATTTTTCTCTTGATCCTTGAGTGGGGCTTAGTTTTTTTTGAAAGGAATTTGTTTTGACCTGAGCGGTTCCTGGAATAAAAGACAAAAGCCTCTTAAAGACAAACCTAACTTCGGTTTAGTCGGAGCTCGGCATCGCTCAAAGTTTTCCCGGAAAGACGAAGTGATGCCGCAGAAATAAAGGTTAAAAGCGAAAAAGTTGCCGAATTATATTCAAACAACTTTTTCACTCTTTCACTTTTTGTAGGCTTGTTTTTACTTTCGGTCTTTGAATTGCTCGTAAAGTTGCGTATGACGGCTAGTCAACGGAATCAGACGGCCGTTGATGAACAAATACTTGATGTTCGTTCGCGGTTCTAACAGATCGCCGTCTGTTACCACAATATTGGCGATTTTGCCTTGTTCGATCGAGCCGAATTTGTCACTGATTCCCAAGATTTGCGCCGGATAAAGCGTGACCGATTTTAAGGCTTCGTCTTTTGAAAGACCATAGGCACCGGCTAAACCTGCCTGATATGGCAAATCGCGAACCTGGGCGGCCGACAATGGCAACGGAACATACTCGAATCCGTGCCCGCCGCGTCCGGGATAAAATCCGCGTCTTTGCATGTTCACTCACCGGCCAACGGGAGCGGCAACTTGAGAATCGTCATTCTCGGCGCGGGGCGC
>JANLTD010001190.1:0-2616 GCA_031362765.1 Acidobacteriota bacterium
CCTCATCCCTCATCCCTCATCCCTCATCCCTCATCCCTCATCCTTCATCCCTCATTTCATCCCTCATCCTTATCACAAAGTCTTATCGTATATATAAAATCTTTTAGTTTTGATTATATGTCAAGGATAATTAGAATAGAAGTTTAAATTTTTCGTTCAACGACAATAGGCATTTTTAGTCGTCGCGCAGAAAATATGCCAAAGACATCTAAGAGCAAAAATCTCGGGCGAATGCGCAACCTGTATCTGGGAGTTGACGGCGGCGGCACCAAAACGCGCATCGTCATTATCGATCAGGCGCAGCAAATAGTCGGCGAAGGCGTCGCCGGCGCTTCAAATCCATTGCGGGTCGGAATCGAAACGGCGGTTGCCAATATCATTTCAGCCGTCTATTCGGCTTGCGATTCCGCCAATCTGAATCGCAGCGACATCGTTTCGGCAACGCTCGGAATTGCCGGCGTGCGCCGTCTGGATCTGCGCCAAAGGATTCGCGAACGTTTTACCGAAAAACTTCACATCAAAAAAGTTGAGGTTCTGACCGACGCCGAGATCGCGCTTTTTGGCATCGGCAAAAACAAAGCCGGATTGGTCATCATCGCCGGAACAGGTTCGGTCTGCATCGGTCAGAATTCAAAAGGCGAAAAGTTTTCGGCAGGCGGTTGGGGACCGATCGCGGGTGATGAGGGCGGCGGCGCGGGAATCGCGCTCAATGCGCTTCACAAGATCGCCAAGGCATCGGACGGACGCGGAAAACCGACAAAACTCAGCGACATCGCGGTTGATTATTTTCGCGCCGGAAAGATCGAAAACCTTTCGGTTGCGATCTACGCGCCGCAGGTTGATAATGCGAGAATCGCGGGTTTTGCGCGTCTAGTTGCCGAAACTGCCCTGACCGGCGATCAGGTTGCCATCGAGGTTTTGCGCGAAGCCGGATTTGAACTCGGGATGGCGGCTTATGCCGTGATCAAACACCTTAAATTGCAGCGCAACAAAGTTCCCATCAGCTTGGTCGGAAGCGTTTTCAAGTCAGGCAACCTTGTCACCGATTCATTGCTTCAAACGGTTCACACCATTGCGCCGAAAGCCTTTTTGGTTGATAAACTCATTCAACCCGCATATTCGGCGGCGCAGAAAGCTTTTGAGAATAACGGAAACGGAGGAAAACGATGAAGAAATTAACTTTGCTGATTTCGATATTTTGCTTTTTTACGACTTTGGCAGTTGCACAAAAAACTGTCAGAAAGCGTCCTAAATTAACATCTGTTCAAATAACTTCAAATCAAACCGATAAAACGACTTCCGATACAACTCAAACTAATTCGAAGCAATTTGATACACCGCTGAAAATTCTTGCTAAACCGCAAGCTTCACGCACCGATGGGCAGGATTGTTCGCAAGGTAAAGTCGTTTTAAGAGTTACATTTTTATATTCGGGCGAAATCGGGACAATTTCCGTTATTAGTGGTTTGGGTAATGGTTTAACCGAACAAGCTGTTTTGGCGGCAAAGAAAATAAACTTTGAACCTGCCATGAAAGGTGGAAAACCTGTCTCAATTACAAAACCTGTCGAATATAGTTTTACAATCTACTAAAATGCTGCCGATCACCGAACAAGAGAATCCGAATACCAAAAATATTGATTAGGTTTCGCCGCTTGTAGCGACGATCGCAAAGATATTGTCTTTTTTGACGATTTGGATTATGTTCAAGGAATATATTTTTTAAAAGGAGAAACGCTATGAAACGATTTTTTTTACTGGCAATTGCACTTTGTTTTGTATTTGCGGGCAATTTTGACAGTTTTGCCCAAACACGAAAAGTTGTCAAAAAAACTGTCAAGCGAAAATTAGTAAAATGTATTGAACGCGGCAAAACCGTCTATCGAACCAAATGCAAAGTCGCCAAAGTAACAAATCCTTTGATAGTTATGGTTCCGACAACAACCAACAAAAAAGTCGAAGAACCCGAACAAAATCCGTATGGTATCTATAACGGAACTGGTAGCGGACAAGGTTCCGGCGGCGGGTTGGGAAATGGTCGCGGTCAAGGAAGTGGTATTGGAGTTGGTCAAGGAAATGGTAACGGAGATGGTTACGGTGACGGAGATGGAAACAATACTGTCCCAACTTTGCCAAAAAACCGTAACAGGATTACCGACAGGTTAAAAATAATTTCAAAACCCCGACCTACTTACACAGATGCCGCCCGTCAAAATTCGGTTCAGGGAAATGTGGTGTTAAGAGTTACATTTTTAGCGAATGGGCAAATCGGGAGTATTTCCGTCGTTTCAGGATTGTCATATGGTTTAACTGAAAATGCAGTTGCCGCGGCGAGAGGCATTCGATTTGAACCGGCTAAGAAAAATGGCGTTTCTTATTCGGTAACAAAAGCGGTTTCATATAACTTCACACTTTATTAATGTTGCCCGTAACCGAACAAGAAAATCCGAATACCGCGAATATTGACCGGGTTTCAACGTTTGAAGCGATTCGCCTGATCAACGACGAAGATAAAAAAGTTTCTTTCGCCGTCGAAAAAGTTTTGCCTGAAATTGCCCGGGCAATTGATAAGATCGTCGAAAGATTAAAGAACGGCGGACGGCTTTTTTACATTGGG
>JANLTD010001212.1:0-6544 GCA_031362765.1 Acidobacteriota bacterium
AAAGAAACGGGATCGCAGTTGTCGGCAGTTATTTGATTGACGCGGCGCGGCGGTTGGGGGTCGAAATTTATGACGATTGCGGAAGGTTAGGCTTGTGCGACAAGTGCGCAGTGACGATCAAAGGCGGGAGCGAATTTTTATCGGAGCCGACAAAGGCCGAAATTGAACAATTATCCGAAGAAAGGCGTCAGCAAGGTGAACGATTGTCTTGTCAGGCAAAGATCATCAAAGAAGGAGAAATTGTAATTATGACCCACGAAAAGAAGGACGAACGGCCCGAAGCCGAACGCAAACACGAAGAATTTCGCAAGGAATTTGACGCGCTGCCGCTTGAGAAGAAAATTTCACAACTCATGGAACTCGAAGCCGTGACATTGAGCGAAACTTTCAATTATATTCTCAATTCGCCGTTTGCGATCGGCGGCAAGGTCGTTGATTTTATGAGCCAATTCGGTTTGAAATACGACAAAGCGGACAAAGAGACGAAGGGCGCCGAACCGAATAAAGAAGAGCCAAAAGCCGAAACCGAAGAAAAGAAGCCGAAAAAAGCTCCGCCAAAACGGACAAAAAAGACTGGCGAAGCGAAAGATGCTTTGTAACCTTAATCGTAATTGTTTAGGTCTTTGGTTTTTGGTTTTTGGTTTTTTGAAAGAAATTGCCGATTGGCAAGTAATTTCTCACCAAGCCGCTTATTTTGAGTATTCTTGATTGGAAATTAACGATGTCTATCGAAAAAAACCAAATACCAAAGACCAAAAGCCAAAGACCTAATCAGTACCCTTAATATAAAAACGTGAGCGAAAACGATAAGTTAGTAGAAAGAAAACCGGCTGAACTCGTTAAAGAAAAGTCGCAGTACGCGATTGCCTTCGGGGTGATCGCGATGATGCTTTATTTTACGGGTTTTCCGGTTTTTGTGATATTTTTCTTTGGAATTCTCGCGTTTTTTATCTGGAAGACATTATCTGCCCCGACGCATAACGGAACTCGTGAGATCTTTGAATTTTATTTAATGGCAAACGATATTTTGCGCGATGACGAACGCCGCTGGTATGGTTTTGAGATTCAGGAAGTAATTGCCCGCGGCGAACGGATCCTGAAATATATGAAAGGTGCGCCGCCGCTTGTTAATTTCACGCTCGGTGCGCTTTACAACAAATCGGGCGATCATAGATCTGCCGAAAAACATCTCGCTTTCATCGTCGAAAATGACAGTTCGGACGAAAGAGCTTTTGTTTATCCGTCGCCTGAACTGCGTACATATGTCAAAACTCTCCGGAAAATAGAACGTGATCCGGCAGAAGCGCCGATGATGTCGTCAGCCGTTCGGGCACTCGAACGCGCCCGCCGCAATCGCGCCAAATCGCTGCTTGAAAATACGCGCGATGCTCTGCGCGAAGCTGGTTTCAAAAAAACGGCCGCCGAATTAGAACGTCAGCAGTCCAAAGAACTGACAGAACAAAATCAATCAAAGCAGTTTGTTTCAATCGTTTCGGATAGTGTTCAAAAAGAAGTCGAAATTCAAACGCAAAAACAAAGCGCTGACCGACAAACCGTCCAAAACGAAAACGGCAACGAGGTGAAAAGAGAAAAACGCAAACGGGAAAGATCCAACGAGGACGCTTTCGGTAACCGCAAACCGATCTCGGAAGTTCTGCGCGACATTTACGACACTAAGTAAGAAAGTTAAAAAGTGAAAAAGTGAAAAAGTGAAAAAGTGAAAAAGTGAAAAAGTGAAAAAGTGAAAAAGTGAAAAAGTGAAAAGTGTAAAAGTATGCTGTTTAAGCTAAAATAACTTTTTAACTTTTTAACTTTTACCCTTTTTCACTTTTTTATGCTTTCTGCTGAAATTATCGCGATCGGTTCGGAACTCTTAACACCAGAAAAAACAGATACAAATAGCCTTTGGCTGACCGGAAAACTCAACGAGATCGGAATTGACGTAAAACTCAAAACGATCGTCGGGGACGACTCCTTGCGGCTCGAAGAAACTATCAACGACGCGGTCAAGCGTTCCGATATTGTCATCACGACCGGCGGCTTAGGTCCGACCGAAGACGATATTACGCGCGCCGTTTCCGCCAGAGCGATCGGGCGCGAACTCGTGTTTCATCAGGATATTGTTGATCATTTGCGCGAAAGATTTAGGGCTTGGGGACGCGAAATGCCCGAAATCAATAAACGGCAGGCGTATGTCATCGAAGGCGCAGCGGTTTTGCCGAATCCAAACGGTTCGGCCGTCGGAATGTCGGTCAGGATCGGTGAAAAATTTCTGATCATTCTTCCGGGTCCGCCGCGCGAAAATCAGCCGATGTTCAATGATTTTGTCTTTCAGCAGTTGAGGGAAAAATCGGGCGCGATAGTTTTTAAGAAGCGTGTGCTGAAAGTGTCGGGACTCGGCGAATCGGCGATTGACGAAGCCATCGCGCCGATCTATTCGGTTTACAAAAATGTTTCGACGAGTATTTTATTCAACAAAAGCGAGGTTGAAGTTCATCTTACGGCGCAAGGTGTCAACGAATCGGAAGCCGATGCATTGAATGAGGAAATCGCCGCCAGGATCGTCGAAAAATTAGGCATCGCGGTTTTTTCGACCAGCGGCGAAGAGATGGAAGAGGTTGTCGGCAAACTTCTGGTCAAAAACGGCAAAACTCTGTCGGTCGCCGAAAGCTGCACGGGCGGTTTGATCAGCCAGCGTCTGACCGACATTTCGGGTTCGTCTGCGTATTTTATCGAAGCTGTGATTGCCTATGCGAATCAGGCGAAGATCGAAACGCTCGGTGTTGCGCCCGCGATCATCGAAACTTACGGCGCTGTCTCTGCCGAAACCGCCGAAGCGATGGCAAAAGGAATGCGCACGCGGGCGAAAACCGATTACGCGATCTCGATCACCGGCATCGCCGGACCGACCGGCGGCACCGAAGAAAAACCGGTTGGCACAGTATTTATCGGTTACGCCGACGAAACACGGGTTAAATCCTTCAAAATCACTTTGCCGGGCGACCGCTATTTGATTCGTTGGCGTTCGAGCCAGGCAGCTTTAGACTATTTAAGAAGGCAGATCCTGAAAAAATGATGAATGATATTATGCAGAAAGTGAAAGTTCCGGCGATCGGTTTGCTGATTGGCGGAATTCTCAATGGTTTGATCGGTTTTATGACGATCATCAGCGGTGTGATGCGTTTTTCAGGGATTCTCGGGCGCTAAACGTTGCCGAGACAGGCAGCTGAAAGAATCGGTTTTCTCACCGGTACTTTTTTAGGCTATAGTTTCGGGGTTTTGAGTTTGATCTTTGCTCCGTTAATAATATTTGGTGCGATCAGGATGTTGAAAGGCGAAAAATACGGAATGGCAAGAACGTCGGCGATTTTGTCCGTGATACCGCTTTCTTGTTGTTTTCCCTTGAGCATCATTTTCGGAATTTGGTCACTGGTAGTTTTGAGTAAAACCGACGTTAAAGATGCTTTTCAAGGCAGATCTGCTCAACCGAATTTTCCTCCGCAACCGCCGCAAAGTTGGTAGAGCGCAATCGTTCTTTTGGGCTAGAGGAGATTTATGAGAAAAATACTAACCTCGAAAATTTGGTATCTATCTATAATTTGGGGCGCGTTGGCGATTCAACCGTTCGGTCAACTTGATGGTAATCCCGGAAATGTTTGTCGAAACGGAATCTTCCCGCGAGAGAACGGCACGTATCAATTAGCGGCGATCATCGGCAAGAAAAACAAAAAAGTGTATTTTTACGGCGATGAGCGGGAAGATTGCCCGAACGGAAAAAATTGCCGATTGAAAAGTTATGTTATTCCGGGTAATGAAATAATTGTTTCGCGTGGGTTAGGCGGATATGCCTGCGCATGGTTTCACCCGAAAAAAGGCGCGGAAACGGTCGGCTGGATAAAAATAGATGAACTAAAATGGATCGCAACAAATGAAACCCCTGTGTTGAAAGATTGGCTCGGCGATTGGCGTTTTTATGATAATTCCATTCAAATATCAAAAGGCAACATGTCCTTTCTGTTCACTGTCAAAGGCAACGCGTTTTGGAAAGGTTTGGGCGATAACATTCACATCGGCGAACTCGACCACAACGCAAAACCGTCGGGAAACAAATTAAATTTGGGCGAAAATGACACGGGCGAATATGCTTGTAAGGTTTCGATGCAGCTTGTCGGAAAATATCTGATCGCATCGGACAACCTCAATTGCGGCGGCGCGAATGTCACATTTTCAGGCGTTTACAGGAAAAAATAGACAGGTGATCGGCAGAAAATGCGGTTTTTGGAAATGCTAATTCTTCGCTGATTTGGTAGAAATAGAGTACGTCGGTTTTATCACGGCATACTTCTATATTTATGTTAGTTAGAATGAAAAGGTTTTTGGAAAAAGTGGTCGGCTATCTCAAAGAAATGGGCAAACTTGCGCCGATTGCTCTATTAACAGCGGTTTTGCCGATGTTCGGTAGCACGATGGTGATTCTTTTTGGATACCCTCTCGGATATTGGCTCAGGGAAAATTGGGAAATCGGCGGCGGATTGTTTCTTCTGGGCATTTTGTTTTTCTGCGGCTTGTCGCTTTTACCGACTAATGTGGTCGGCATTATCAGCGGATGGTCGTTCGGATTTGGATTCGGAATCGCAATATTGATCTGTGGTGTAGTTGGTGCGGCAACCATTTCGTTCGTGATTCACAAGCGGATCGTTGGCGACACATTGCCGCATGTTTTTGAAAAACATCCGAAAGCTCAGGCTGTTTATCAGGCACTGATCGGTCAAAGCAAATGGCGCGCGGCCCTTATAATATTTTTGTTGCGGCTTTCGCCGGCAATGCCGTTTGCGCTGACGAACTTTCTGATGGCTTCGGCGCGAGTGCCGATCAAATCATATGTCGGCGGAACATTTTTGGGAATGCTACCGCGATCTTCGGCGGTCGTTTTTGTCGGTTCGGGGCTGTCTGAATTGAGTTTCAACGATCCGCAGGAAATGTGGCTGATAGTTTTCGGCATCGCGGCAACTATTCTTTCGGTAATTTTTATAGGCCTTGTCGCCCGCCGCGCACTTGATCATCTGACTCAGGAAAAACAGGCAATTTGAAATTAGTCAGCCAATATTTGGCGATAAACTTCGGCATCAACATTGCCGCCGCTGACAATGGCGCAAACTTTTTTGCCGGCAAACTTTTCTCGATTCTCCAAAATCGCGCCCAATCCAAGCGCACCGGTCGGTTCACTCTTGAGATTCGCCAAACCGAAATAAAGCCGGACGGCTTTGGCGATATTTTCGTCTGAAACCTCGATTATTTCCGAAACACCGTTTTTGATGATTTCCCAATTATGTATGCCTAAACTCAAAGTGCGTGCGCCGTCGGCGATCGTCAGCGGTTCGGATTCGTTGGCAACGATCTTTCCGGCTTTCAACGAAAGCGCCGCGTCGTTACCCAAAAGAGGTTCGGCACCGATCAATTTTGCCTGATTGCCGTTGCGGCACAATCCTTTGGAAATTCCCGAGATCAAACCACCGCCGCCGATTGGCGCGATTATCACATCAAAATCTCTTTGCGCCAATTCATCGCCGATCGTTGAATTTCCTTCGATCACCAACGGATCGTCATACGGCGAGGCGAAATAAGCATTCGGCATCTCGGCCGCGAGCTGCGCGACCCGTTCACTTCGAGCGACATTTTTCGTATCGATCAGATCAACCGTCGCACCATAGGACCTGACGGCTTCGATCTTCACCCGCGCCGAAGTTGCGGGCATTATAACGACGCATTGTTTTTTTAAAAGGTAACAGGAATAAGCCAATGCCTGACCAAAATTGCCCGAAGACGCGGTGAGTAGCTGATCATTAGGAACATTCAAAGCCAAATTGTAAGCGGCGCGGAATTTGAAACTGCCCGTATGCTGAAAAGTTTCAGCGGCAATAGTAAAATCAATGCCGAGATGATCGCGAAGCTTTTGTGATTCAATAAAAAGGGTCGGACGAATTGCCTCGATCAAAGTTTTCATTTGTTTAGAATCCATCAGACGGGTTAAACTCGTCAAGAACGATGAGCAAAAAGTTTGCGGATGATCTGCCGCCGAGGTTCAAGAAAAATATTTCTGGTTTATATGGCGCAAAAGGCGACAAATGGCTGGCAGATCTACCTGCGACCGTCGCTGAAATTGCCGGAAAATGGTCGCTCGGGATCGGCAAGGTCTTTTCAAATCTTTCCTTTAATTTTGTCGCGCAATGCGTGGATGAAACGGGCGAAAAATATGTTTTGAAAGTCGGCGTGCCTGAAAAAGATTCGCCGATCTTGTTTGAAAATCGTGCGCTCAAATCCTTTGGTGGAAAAGGCGCGGTCAAAGTTGTCAAGTTTGACAAGGCGCGGTGTGCGATGCTTCTTGAAAGAGCGATCGAGGGAAAAACCCTAAGCGAAGTTTGCGGCGAAGATTATGAGCGAGCGGTTGAGATTGCCGTCCAGGTAATGCTCAGACTGCCGCGCGATCCGCCCGATAAAAGCAAGTTCATTAATGTTGAGAGTTGGATTAAAGGGCTTGACCGGG
>JANLTD010001248.1:0-2475 GCA_031362765.1 Acidobacteriota bacterium
CTTTGGAAGAATACGACCGTCTGTGCGAAGAAATGGTCGCGGCCGGAACATTTATACGACTGAATCCCGAAAAGCGTCCGAATTCTTTTCTGGCGCGTTCGCACCCGTCGGACGTGGCGCGGGTCGAAGACCGAACATATATTTGTTCGCTCGCGAAAGGCGATGCCGGACCGACCAATAATTGGATGAACCCAAAGGAAATGAAAACGCTGCTGAATGCCAAGTTTGACGGCGCGATGAGCGGACGAACGATGTATGTGATCCCGTTTTGTATGGGTCCGATCGGTTCGCCGATCTCGCAATTTGGCGTCCAGATCAGTGATTCGCCGTATGTCGCCGTCAATATGCGTATTATGACCCGAATGGGCAACAAAGCACTCGAAGCCCTCGGCGATGGCGATTTTGTTCATTGTATGCACTCGGTCGGAATGCCGCTCGCGGAAGGAGAAACTGATGTCAAATGGCCGTGTTCGCCCGACCCGAAAGATAAATATATCGTCCATTTTCCCGAAGAACGCTCGATCGCCTCGTACGGTTCCGGCTACGGCGGCAACGCGCTTTTGGGCAAAAAATGTCTTGCACTTCGGATTGCCTCGACCATCGGACGTGACGAAGGCTGGCTCGCCGAACATATGTTAATTGTCGGCGTCGAATCGCCCGACGGCAAGAAAGATTACGTTTGCGCGGCGTTCCCATCGGCTTGTGGAAAGACGAATTTTGCGATGCTTATTCCGCCGAAACCTTTTCAGGACGAAGGCTGGAAGATCACAACGGTCGGCGACGACATTGCCTGGATCAAACCGAACGAAGAAGGCAAGCTCCACGCGATCAACCCGGAAGCCGGATTTTTCGGCGTTGCGCCCGGCACAAATTACAAAACAAATCCCAACGCGATGGAATCGGTCAAAGAAAACACGATCTTCACCAATGTCGCGCTGACCGACGACGGCGATGTCTGGTGGGAAGGAATGGACGGCGACGCCCCTTTCCACGCGATTGACTGGAAAGCCAACGATTGGACACCGGCGAGCGAAGAACCCGCCGCGCATCCGAACTCGCGCTTCACCGCACCGGCAATTCAATGTCCGGTGATTGACGAAAATTTTGACGACCCGAAAGGCGTTCCGATCTCGGCATTCATCTTCGGCGGAAGACGCAACTCGGTCGTACCGCTTGTTTTACAATCATTTAACTGGGCATTCGGCGTTTATATGGCGGCGACAATGGGCTCGGAAATGACCGCTGCGGCATTCGGCAATATCGGCGAAGTCCGCCGCGATCCGTTCGCGATGCTGCCCTTTGCCGGATATCATATGGGCGATTATTTTTCGCACTGGCTCGATTTCGGCCGCTCGATCCCCGAACCGCCGCGTATTTTCTCGGTCAACTGGTTTCGCAAGGGCGAAGACGGCAAGTTCCTCTGGAATGGTTTCGGCGAAAATATGCGTGTCCTGAAATGGGTTGTCGAACGCGCTCGCGGAATGTCGAAAGGAGTGGAAACACCGCTTGGCTGGCAGCCGCGCTACGAACATCTCGACTGGCGCGGTATGGAAGATTTCACCCGCGAAGATTTTAAAAAAGTAATGAACCTCGACCGCGATATGTGGCTCAAGGAAATCGCTTCGCACGACGATCTTTTCTACAAACTCTACGACCGTCTGCCGAAAGAAATGACGTTCATCCGCGAACTGCTCGTCTCAAATCTCTGGCGGCAGCACGATTTAGGTTTGGCAACCCCCAGACCCGAACCAGTTGAAACACCAAAAGCGGCGGCGAAAGCGGAGTAAACCTGAGTATTGAGTTGAAATCAAAGAAGAAATGGGACGCCTATGTTCGCCGATTAAGCGGATTTTCGCGGATTGTTTTGATTAACTTTCGGCGAATTAAAAAATATTTTCAACAAATCCGCGAAAATCCGTCAAATCCGCGAAAATCGGCGTCCCATTTTCTTTCTAATTTTTCAACTCAATACTCAGGTTGAGTAACTAAAAAGGTCAAAGGTCAAAGGTCAAAATCAGAAGGCGATTCTTATTGAGTCGTCTTTTGTTATATAATTGGGAATATGTCGTATTCGTCATTCACAAACCTTGAGATCAAAGAAAAGTTTGGCGTTGAGCAAGCCTACGAGGACGGACTTTTCTCCGATATTCCGCCTTGTGAAGTGAGTGATTTACTCAACCAAAACCTAGAAGAAGGCGTTCCGTTTGCGTTGTTGCAAGGTTCGGAAAAAGCCCGTTCCGAGTTTATTATTGCGCCGATTTTTATGGAACTTCGCCGCCAAGCCAAAAATCAAATCAGTATTTTTTCGGGCGTTGAATTCACGGTTGAAGCCGAACAAGGTTTAAGCGGATTTTGTGATTTTCTGATTTCGCGTTCATCGTTTCAATCCGATGTGGAAGCGCCTGTGATGGTTGCGGTTGAAGCCAAACAAGACGATTTTCGCAAAGGTATGACGCAATGTATCGCCGAAATGAT
>JANLTD010001267.1:0-1780 GCA_031362765.1 Acidobacteriota bacterium
AATCGAAATCGAAAATTTTGATTTTGACCGCACCAATAAATATAAAGAAACATTGAAGAAATTTCTGGAGGAAATAATGAGAATTAAACTTATATTAGTCTTGTGTTTGTCTGCTTTTCTGTTTTTGAGTGCCTGTAAAGGCGACAATGCAAATGCAAATGCGAACGCCAATAAACCCGCGCCGACACCTGTCGTAAAGACAAGCGAAACGCCGGCAACCGATAACGCAACAGTCAAGAAAATTGAAGATGCGTTGAAGGCTAAAGGCTTTACGGATGTTAAGGTTGACGGTACTACCACACCGATCACACTTCGCGGAACGGTAGCTAAAGGCAAGTTGCCGGAAGTAGTTAAAACGGCGCAAGATGCTGCCGGAACACCGGTTAAAAATGAAGTAACCGAAAAATAGTTTAGGAGGATACATTAAATGTCTTTACAAGAAAAATATCAACCATTGATTGATTTAGCGAATGCCTCGGGTCTTTCGGGATTAAATATTTCCGAAGGCGAAGGTTTTATCAGAATCGAAGGCGCGGCTCCGACGGCCGAAGCAAAACAAGCACTCTGGGACGAATATGGACGTCTCGACCCTGATTATCGTTCGGGTGACCTTGTTCTCGAGATTACCGCACCGGAAGCGGCGGCCAATACATACACCGTCCAATCGGGCGACAATCTAAGCAAGATCGGCAAGAAATACGGCGTTAGTTGGAATGATATTTTCGAAGCCAACCGCGACAAACTTGACGACCCTGACAGAATTTTCCCGGGACAGGAATTAACGATTCCGTCTGCGTAAAAAAATTGTTTGGAAATTTATCGAAAAGCCTGTTTGAGAAATCAGACAGGCTTTTTTTATAGCTTTTTGCAAATCCTTTGGCGAATTGCCAACGCGCTCTTCACAAAACCCAGTGAAATCAGCTATTTTTAGCTTGGAATGTCATTTGCTTGAATAATTTTCGAGAGAATTCTGCGGAGCGCATTTTATGGAAACTTCTTTTTATCTGCTGTTGTTTGTCGCGCATCTCGGCACGTTTGATGTGCTTTATTTTCATCTTTATAAATGCAAGCTCAATTCGCGTCCCGAATGTCGGCGCGAGGTTTTTTGGCATATCTGCCGTCATCTGATCTATGCTTTGCAATTTGTTTGGGTCGCCAATTTCCGTTTTCACGGATGGGCATTGGCATTGCTTGCCGCGCTTTATGCTTGCGACATTTTTGTTGCGTGGGCAGACGTTTGGGAAGAGACCGCGAGCCGCAAAGCGCAGGGCGGATTGCCGCGCGGCGAATATTTTATGCACATTGTTCTGAGCGTTCTTGTCGGAATCTATATGATGGCGACCTTTCAGGCGGTTTGGGGCGACCGCAATTTTGAAGCGGCGATCATTTACGCGCCTCCCGCAGTTCCTCTGATTCTGCGGGTTTATATGACCGGAATGAGCATCATCGCTTTCGGCACTTTTATTTACGATCTATATCATTGGTTAAGATCTCAACCGAAAAAGATTGAGGTAAATGTATGAAAAAAGCCAAAAAGATCGTCGTCGAAGCAATTATTCCGTGCGCCGTCGAAACGCTCTGGGAACGGTCGCAGGAACCTGATCTGCATATTCTCTGGGATATTCGTTTTTCGCACATCAAATATCTCGAAGAATTGGACGCGCAAGGTTTTCAATTGATGGATTACCGCACAAAGATCGGTTTCGGTCTGGAGATCAAAGGCATCGGGCGATATTTGCAAAACACGCCGCTCAAACATTCGACGTTTGAATTTGAATCC
>JANLTD010000010.1:0-1751 GCA_031362765.1 Acidobacteriota bacterium
GCTTATCGAGTTTCCAACCAGCTTCTAAAGATTGTCATCAATAAATTTCAGAATCAAGTCAGCCGATTTAGAAACGTCGCCGCGTTTTGATTTTACAAAAAGTGTTTCGTCCGTGATCTTGTTCAAAACATCGAGCGTAAACTGCGGATCCTGACGAATCGGAATGGTGTTTTGGATAACTTCGATAAGTCCTTTCGCCGGGCTCAGAATCTTTGGATTCCATCGCGCTTTTTCTTTGTATTCGCAAACCAAAACCAACCCGACATGAATTTTTTCCGTTCCGGCCGTGCCGCCGAATGTTTCGACCGGATATTCAACCTGTTTGTAATCGTCAATTTCGCCGCGCACCGAAAGCATTTTCGGAAACGGATGCAGAAAGCCTTCCACATCGAGAACCGCGTATTCGTCAGAATAATAAACCGCGCCGCGTTTGATGAGAGCAACGGTTAAAGCCGTTTTCCCGTGGAAACTTCTACCCGGCATAATGATTCCCTTGCCTTTCCATGCGATAGCACCCGCGTGGATAAAAACGCGCCCGACGGCAAATTCGGCGACCGTTAAACGGATTTGCGAAGCAACGCCTTCGACCGATGCTTCGCGTCTTTGACGGTCAATAACCTTTTCGCCGTTTTTATAAAGGGTATCGCCTTTCCGGTCGCTCCAGACAAACAAAAAATTATGGTCGGTGGCGGTTTCTTCGATTTCCTCGAAAAGATCGGGCAGGTAAATGTTGACGGCTTGCTTGACGGCTTCGAGAGCTCCGGCCGAATTTGTCGAAAAACCGATCTTCACACCGAACGATTCGATGTGAAACTGATGTGCAAAATCACCTTTCAGATTTTTTTTTGAAATTCGGATTTTCCGTTTCGGCGGCGGTGAAAAGTCTTGCATCATTTTTTTATTTACCGGTTAATATTTAAACTATCGTAATTTAGGAGTTGCGGTCAATTTGGCTGAACGAGTTGGGATTATTACCGTAGGGCTTATTCGCAGTCGCAAAGGCAACTTTGAATAAGCCCTACCGTCGGTTGAATATTACAACTCATTTGTGCATAATAGTTCTAATTGACCTATTTGTGTGTTTTACCCTGAAAATAGGATTGAAAATATTTGCCGAAAATAGTGTTGATTAAACTATTTGGTAGCGAGTCTTTATGTCTGCATTTTGCAGTTAAACTTTGAGGAGATTGAAAAATTGAAAAACGAAAATAAACCGCTTGGTCGTCGAGATAATGTTGTTGTTCAAGAAATTGACGGCGAAGTTTTGATATACGATTTAGTGAAGAACAAAGCGTTTTGTCTAAATAATACGGCAGCTCTAGTTTGGCAGAGTTGCGACGGCAAGAAAACCATTGCTGAAATAAGCGATTGGTTGGGAAAACAATTGAATTCGCAAACGAATGAGGACATTGTTTGGCTTGCGCTTGACCAATTAAGCAAAGAAAATCTGATTGTGAAGGAAACAAAACCGGTCAGTAAATTTGCCGGACTCTCACGCCGTCAGGTAATCAAACAAGTCGGATTAGCGACCGTGATTGCGCTTCCAATTATTACTTCGCTGACCGCGCCTTTGGCAATTCATGCAGCTTCTGCGTGTGTTGCGGGTGGAACTTGCACTTGTGATTTGTCAATGGGGACTACTAACGGCGAAATCTGTGTTTCAACTGCCGGTATGTGTATAGACACGGCGTGCCAATGTCAGAGAATTAATCAAGGTAATGGGGCGGGAACTTGTGTTCCTTAATTTCCTT
>JANLTD010000023.1:0-7400 GCA_031362765.1 Acidobacteriota bacterium
TCATTTTCGCGCCTTTTTCGGGCAGTAAAAAACCGACCAACGCCAAACTTTCACCGAGTCCGACGGCAACTGCTGCGACCAGTAAGAACAACGTTGTGACTTCGATGCCGAAACAGGAAGAAATGGATGATGTGTATAGCGCGACACCCGTTTCAATGCAGAATCCGCCTGCCGGATCCGATGCCGGAAGAAATATTTTCGCGTTCTACGAACCGCCAATCCCGACGCCGTTCAGCCCGACACCCTATGTTACTCCGTCGCAAAAACCTACTCCGCCACCAATTCCTGAACCGACACCGAATATTGTAATCAGCTATATCAGCAAGCAAAATGTTTACGAGGGCGAAAAAGGTTTCAAATTGGAGATCGGCGGCGATAAGTTTACACCCGATACTTATATCTTTTTCAACGGGCAGCAATTACCGACCAATTACATCAATCCGCAGCAACTGTCGGCGGATATTCCGGCGAACTTTATTGCGATTCCCGGTCAAAGAATTGTCGAAGTTCATTCGCCGGACAACAAGTTTTTTTCAAATAAGATCATTTTTAATATTCAGGCTAAACCCTTGCCGCAGTTTCAGTATCTCGGCATCGTTTCGCGCAAACGCGGCAACAACGACACGGCATATATTCAGGAACAAGGAAAAACTGTGCCGACGAGCGCGCGTCTCAATGATATTCTCGGCGGACGTTTTCGTCTGGTCAGCATTTCGCCCACCAAATTGCTCGTGCAGGACATCAACTTAGGATTTACGCATCAGGTTGATCTGGTGAAAGGTTCGGGACAAAGTTCGACGACGCGACCGACTAATCCGAATTTTCCGAATGGGTTCGATCCCAATCCGCAAAATTTTCCGCAGCAATGCCCGCCGGGTATTCCGTGCAATCTTAAACCCTATATTCCGCCTACTCCGCAGGATAAAAAGGACGTTGACGATGACGACAATGACGATGACGGCGACAACTAAAATCAGTCGAGAGTCGAGAGTCGAGAGTCGAGAGTCAAATAATTCTCGCGAGGGGAGAGTCGCAACTCGCGACTCGCGACTCTCCACTCTCCACTCCGAGAGCGGGATGTCAATGCTTGCGATCCTCGCGGCGATGACACTTTTTGCGTTGAGTTTGCTGGCAGTTGCGCCGACCGTTTATATCGAAGTTCAGCGCGAGAAAGAACTCGAATCAATTCGCCGCGGCGAGGAAGTTGCCGACGCGATCAAACAATACGTTTTATATTACAACGGCGCAAAATTGCCGAACACGATGGATGATCTGCTCGAAGGACTTCCGTTCGGGACGAAAAAACGAATGATCCTGCGGCCTTCGGCGGCGATAGATCCTTTAAGCGAAGACGGTAAGTGGCGTTTGATCAAACCCGAAAGTCAGGCGTTCATAAGCTTTGGAAAACGTGTGCAGGTCTATAACAACGGTCTTTTGCCGTCGAGCCCGAGTCAGGTCTTTGATCGGTTTGCCTTGCCGCTCGTCAATATTATCAACACCAAAAGCGAAAGCGATACGAAAGAATCAGACGAAACCGAAATTGACGATGTTACGGAAAACATACCGTTTATCGGCGTCGCAAGCCAGAGCAAAAGCAAGTCCATCATTACCTACTACGGCATCGAGAATCACTCGAAATGGATCTTTACGCCGCTTTTCCGGGGCGCCGGAACAAGCGCTATTGACCCGCGCAAACAAGAGCAGCTTAATCAGGAAAATTTTCAGGAATCGCGATAATTGAACAGACGAACAATTCTCTTTTCCAGCCATTTTTATGATCACTAAACCGTAGATCGGAATTATTGACTGTCAGGTTTGACATTTGATAAATTTAGAATCATTCTAATTCTAAGCACGATAACACGTCGAGGAAATAATAATGGAACTACATAACACAAAGATTGATATAGCAAAAGGAACAAGGGAACAGATCATCGCGATCTTGAATCAGCGGTTGGCAGACGCAAGCGATCTGAAATCGCAGGCGAAGCAAGCGCATTGGAACGTCAAAGGAATGAACTTTATTGCTTTGCACGAGCTTTTCGATCAGGTTTCGACCGAAGTTGAAACGCATATTGACGATCTTGCGGAACGTATCACGGTACTTGGAGGTATCGCGCTCGGGACGATTCGCGTCGCGGCGCAAAACTCTTCGTTGAGCGAATATCCACTGGAAATTACGGACGGCGCGGCGCACGTTGACGCGCTTTCAAATGCGTTGGCGGATTTCGGAAAAAAGGTGCGCGCCGATATTGATGGAGCGGACGAGCTTGGCGACAAGGACACCGCGGACCTCTTGACAGGTATTTCGCGTGCAATTGATAAACTTCTGTGGTTTGTCGAAGCCCATCTGCAAGCGTAGAAAAAAGTTTAAAAGTGAAAAAGTGAAAAAGTGAAAAAGTGAAAAAGTGAAAAAGTGAAAAAGTTTTGATGATAACAATTCAACTAGCTTTTTCACTTTTTCACTTTTTCACTTTTAAACTTTTAAACTTTATTTGTAATCGAAAACAATGTTGCAAAAAGCCTTGACACCGACATCTAAACGCGAATCGTCAATAAAAAAGTCAGGCGTGTGATGGGCTGCCGTTTCTTTTGGGTTTTTGCCTTTCGGCATTCCGCCGACAAAGAAGAAAAATGTCGGCACCTTTGCGCCGTAGAACGAAAAATCTTCCGCGCCCGTCACCCATTCGGTTTCGAGAACATTTCCGGCGCCCGCCGATTTTTCGAGCGAGGGCAGCATTTTTTTGACGAGTTCGGGCGTGTTGTAAGTGACGGGGGCTTTTGTTTCGATCGAAACTTCGGCCGTTGCGCCGACGCTTTCGGCGATCTTCGTCGCGGTCAGTTTGATCCTTTCGTGAACATCCTTTTGAATTGCCGAATCGAGCGTGCGGATCGTTCCCGCCATCGTTAATTCTTCGGGAATGATGTTTTCGCGGACACCGGCGTTGATCTTGCCGATGGTGATGACGACGGGCGATTTGGTTAATTCGGATTGGCGCGAAACGATCAGCTGCAAACCATTGACGATCTGCGCTGCGGTTGTGATCGTGTCAATGCCGAGCCACGGATACGCGCCGTGCGTTTGTTTGCCCTTAATGCGGATCGAAAACCAATCGCTCGAAGCCATAAACGAGCCCGATTTGTATTTGATCTGTCCGATTTCGGTTTGCGCGTTGATGTGTATGCCGAAAACCGCTTCAACTTTCGGATTATCCAAAACGCCTTCTTTGACCATCAAAGCCGCGCCGCCTTCTTCGCCTGCCGGTGCGCCTTCCTCCGCCGGTTGAAAGATAAAGACGATCGTGCCTTTGATCTTATCTTTCATTCCCGATAAAACTTCCGCCGTTCCCAAAAGCATCGCGATGTGCGTATCGTGTCCGCAAGCGTGCATCACGTTGACCGTTTGCCCGTTGTATTCGCCGGTTTCTTTTGATGCAAACGGCACATCAACACGTTCTTTGACCGGCAAACCGTCGATGTCGGCGCGGAGCCCGATGACCGGTCCGGGCAATGCGCCTTTCAAAATTGCGACGACGCCGGTTTTCGCAATACCGGTTCTTACTTCCAAACCGATTTTGCGGAGATGTTCTTCGATGTATTTTGAAGTTTTGAATTCACGATTTGAAAGTTCGGGAAACTGGTGCAAATACCGCCGCCATTCGATGACTTTCGGCATAATTTTTTCGGTCGCTAAATTGATCTCTTTACTCATCTCAACGGCAAAGATCGGATTGACGCAAAACAACAACAAGAACACAAACGAAAGAAGTTTTTTCATTGAATCTCCAAAGGATTAAAATGTTTAGAGTTTAGCGCGAATTTTGCTTTGAGCAAAACGAAAAAAGGCAATCAGCGAAGATCACCGATTGCCTTCCGGAACGTTCGCCGCCAAAATTATCTTTTCGCCTTCGCTTGTTCGAAGATTCAATCGTAGCGTTTTTGCAGGAAAGCCGTTTTTCGCGCAAACCCGCAAAGTCTTAAAACTCCGCTAATTGCCTTTCATCAAAGCGGTTTGAAACGGGAAAACTTCAGCTGACATAATTCCGGCCCTGACGGCGTCGTCATCGTCCATAATTTTTCGCGCTTCCGTTTCGGTTTCGACTTCAAAAATTACAAAGCCCATTGATTCTTTGACCGGCGTTCTGCCCGCAAGAATTAATTTGCCGTCTTTTTGTAATTGCTGGAGGCGCGCAAAATGACGCCCGATCGCTTGGTTTTCAGTTTCCGTCCAATTTTTGTCGTCCTGATATTTCGGCAGAAGCCGCAAAACTATGACGAATTGCTTTTTAGTTTGCGATGTTTTTGTCGCGGTCGTCGGTATTTCTTTTTCCGGATTTGGATTCGGTAATCTCGCTAAGATTTGCTGAAACCGCGCATCTGAACGAACCGGAATTAGATCTGTATCGGTTTCAAATGTTTGGCGATTGGTAAAACCTTCGTCAACCGCTTTATTCAACATCTCAAAAGCCTTGTCCGTTTGTTTGCCGAGCGAATGAACACAAGCCATAATGTAGTAAGCCGTTGCTTTTGGCAAAACTCCTCTTTGCATTGCGTTTTCGTAAGTTTTCACGGCTTCGTCAAAACGGTTAAGGCTGATTTGAGCAGTTGCCAACTGAATATATGCTCCGCCAAATCGCGCTCCGTTTTCGATGGCTTTGGTAAAATAATTGACGGCTTCCTCAAAACGTATTTGGCGAACGCGAATTTGTCCGAGTCCAAGAAAAGTTCCGCCATCCGTTCCGCCAAGTTCAAGGGCTTTTTCAAATGCCGTGTTTGCCTCGTCAAACCGTTGGAGTTGCATCAAAGCATTTCCGTATTGGTGATAGGCTACATGGTCTTTGGGATTTTCGGCAATCCATTGAGCCAATAACTCAACCATTTTATTAGGATTACCGCCATAACCCGCCGCTAAAATTTCGCGGGCGAGTGTTGGTTTCCAACTCGGCTGCGGAACGGGTTCGAGGTAAGTTTTCCAAAAATTGAGGGTTTGTTGAATGATTCGACGAGATTCGTCATTATCGGCAAAAGCATCAAAGGCGTGCGGCATTCGGCTCGCAAACATCACCGTCCACGGCGCGCGCGATTCGCTGACTTTTTGCCAAAGGCCGGTGTATTGCTGCGGATTTCGGGCAAAATCGGTTTCGGCAACGACAAACAAAACGGGCAAATCTTTTCGATAAGCCATATTCGGCACGCCGCCGTAATACAAAACTGCCGCCTTAATACCTTTCGCCGCCGTTTCGTTCATCAAATAGGCCGCGCCCTGCGTAACATTTGCCGAAGCCGCGTAAATGCCGAGCCGGGTTGCGTCAATGTTATGTTTCGCGCCTTCTTTTTCAATAAACTCAAACAACGCGCGCAAACAATCCTGAATCCGCGTGCTGTCAACCGTCATCGAAATCCCGATCATTCCCTGCGTTGCAACGAGACGCGGAAAGGTTTGATAAACTCCCCAATCTTTGGCTTTGCCGGTTGGCGGTTCGCCTGCCGAATTGAAAAAAATCACGGCGGGAAATTTGTCGTTCGCTTTGGCGCGTTGCGGCGTAAAAATGTCAATTACCTCAGTTCCTTTCGCATCCGTCAGATACGGAACATTGGCTTTCTGTTTGACATCTTTCATTGCCGAAACTTCATAAACTAGGCCGTAACGAGTCCCGTCAAGCGGCGAACGCTCAGTATTTTGAGCAAATAAATTTAAGGTAAATACAAAAAATAACAAAAATAATGTCGCTTTGTTCATCACAAAATCTCCTGTTTTTCAAATTCCGGAACACTGTCGCTCTGTTTTATAATTCCTTCTTATTTTTTTCCGTTCGGCAAAAATTCCTTCGGGATCCGATTACCGGCGCGTTCTTCATCCCAACTGACAGCCGAAATCCACCAGCGTGTGCCGTCCCAATAGAGTTCGATACTGTTCACGCCGCGAGTTTTTTCCGTTTTGCCTTCGGTCATAAATTCGTAAACAGAAAAAACGTGTGCGATGTTGCCGAATCTTCTGACTATTCGGTTTAGTTCGCGTTCCGTAAAACCTTCGGAAACAAAAAATTCATTGGTGGCGTTGACATATTGCTGATGATTCATTATGCCGGCTTTGATTTTGCCTTTGTCTTCGCTCATCCCGACAAAGCGGACATCGGGCATATACAAAGTCCGGTCGCGGGACCATTGACGCGGCACGCCTTTGCCACCCGAAATCGTCTCGTAAAAGGCTTTGATAATGCCGTCAATCGTCGAAACATCTTTTGGGTCGGCTTCGATTTTGGGAATTGTGACCGCTTTCAAATCTCTGTCGCATTGCAATTCTAAGGTCGAAGCGCCATTGGCAATGCGCCAACCTGTTTCGGTTCGCACTAAATTAAAAGTGTTCGTCCCGCAGTGCGAAAATTTATCGCCGACATAAAAAGTATAGCGACCCGAAACAATTGCCAGATCGCCGGAAATTCGCGCTTCGGGTGAAGGCATTTTTTCGATAAAATCTGCGCCTTTGGCTTCGGAAATCATCTTCGCAAAAGCCTCGCCCGTAAAAATGCGGGTTTTCGATAAACCTTTGCCGTCACGCGGTTTGTCAATGGCGATGAGCTGCCCGTCGGCCGCAAAAACTGCTTTGATCTGCTCGGCATTTTTCGCTTTCATTCCATCAAAAAGTTGATTGACGACAGAGATCGCCGATTGTTTGTCGTCCTGGGCTAAAATGTTCATCGTAATTGTTAAAAATAAGACGGTTGTAGTTAGAATTTTCATAGTTTTATTTGGCTTCAGCCAAAGTGGGCCGGAATTTTAGCGCGCTTGCGTCAAGCCATTTGTTCATCTCGGTTCGTTTGAAATATTTGCCTTTAGCCTCAATTTGGATTAACACTAGTCTCTACATATCATTTTGAAGATCTTTCCGCTTCTTTGATCTGCGGCAGATCTTTGTCGGCATTTGCCCAAGCCTTCAAAAACTCTCTGTAAAATTGTGCTGTTTTCGCCGTATCAACGGCTTTGGCAAAAGTCCGCGCCATTGCCAAATAGACAAATCCGCTCTTTGGACGCACCTTCAAAATTTTTTCAAACGAGGTCCGCGCTTCTTCAAATTTTCCGGCGCGAATATAAGCCGCGCCCAAACTTTCCAGAACCGGTCTTGTATAATGCGGCGGCTCCCAATAGCCGAGATTTTTTTCTTTTTCGATGGCTTCCATCAGTGATTTGAAGGCTTCTCCGTGTTTGCCTTCGATGCTCAGAATCGAACCGCGCAAGTCTAAAATATGAACCGCTAAAATCCGATTGGCATACCCAAAATACCAATCCGAAGCCTGTTGAACTTTTTGGGTTGCTAAATCCGCGATGATTTTTTCGAGTTCGGATGCGTTGAGATTCGCTTCATCCGCATTACCTTTTTCAACCGCGCTCATTCCTTTCAG
>JANLTD010000047.1:0-3492 GCA_031362765.1 Acidobacteriota bacterium
AGACGCGGGCGTAAGTCTGAATGATCGGATCGGCCGCGTCAGCAATGTAGAGATCAACCGTGCCGTCGTAGGCGTCAACCGTGGCCTTGACCGAATTACGAATGTAGTTGATCCCGTCCGCGGGTTGCGAATACGGATAACTTCTACTCGTCGTGTAAGCATCGGCAATCCAGACCAGTCTTCCCTCGTTGATGACGAGATACGGGTCTTTGTCAAATCGCAAATACGGCGCGATTTTTTGCAAACGCTCGCTTATGTTACGAGTCAGCAAAACCCGGCTGTCGGCAGTCAGATCGTCCGAAAGAAGCACTTTCAAATCGCCCAGACGTGATGCGAAAAGCAGTTGACTGAACATCGAACCGACCGGCAAACCGCCCTCGCCCGAATAATTACGAAAAACATTTTGCTCGCCGGCCGGATGACTAAATTCCTCCGTCTTCGTGTTGACATACACACGGTCGTTCGATAATTCTCCGAAATATATTTCCGGGCGATCGATCTTGAGTTCCGGAACAGTGGCCAGCGGCGGCAGATCTTTGACGAACAATTCGGGCATTCCTTCGGCCGTAACTTTGTCAACCGGTCCGACCGCCGCACCGTAGCCGTGTGTAAAAGTCAAATGCTCGTTTATCCAATTCCGATTCGGCAAGCTCGCAGCATTCAACTCACGAGGGCTGATCATAACCTGCTGGATCTCGCCATTAATGCGATAGCGGTCGTTGTCAACCGAAAGGAATTCATAATAAGTGCGAATTTCCTGAATTTGTCCGAAAGTGTCGAGCAAAGGTTGTTGATCCCACAAACGAATGTTGTTTACGGTTCGCCGGTTTTCCTCGATATCGGCGGCGGTCAAAGCGGTGTTGTTCGCAAGTTCGCGCTCGTCAACCGCATTTAATCCAAAAGCCGCCCGTGTCGCGTCAATATTGTGCTTGATATACGGTGTTTCTTTCGCCAATTCGTTTGGCGAAACTGAAAAGCGCTGTACAATTTTTGGATAGATCCAACCGACGACCGACACGAAAATCAGCAACCCGGTCGCCATCCAAAGCCAACCGAGAGTTTTCCGGAAAATACAGACGACAGCGACTATTCCCGCGACGATCGCGATCGCCAACTGCCCCCAAAGCAAAGGTAAAAGCGCATTGACATCTGTGTAACCAGCGCCGAAAAATGAAATATCGCTCGACAACAAAAGTTGCGGCATTGACAGATAGGTTTTCCCGGCGAAAAGCAGGAATAAAGCTACAAAAAAGCCAATAAAATGAGTGCGGGCGGCAGGTGGAAATTCGATTTTGTTGGTTTTGGCCGGCTGTTTGCTGATTTCAACTATCGTCTGTCCGAAATAAATTGCAATCGTGCATACGAGATTGACAATTATCAGCGCCAGCAGGAGCATCAAAACATCTTCCAACACCGGCAATGTAAAAATGTAAAATGAGATATCACGCCCGAAAATCGGGTCTGCCGTACCAAACGGGATCTGGTAAAAATATTTCAAAAACTTTTCGCCAAAGTTCCAACCCGAAAATGCTGCCAACAAACCGATGATGATACCGACAGGTATTGGCGCGTAAGGTAAGAGAACCAACAACGGCGCTGTTTGTGTCAACCCGGTCGTTTGATCTCCTTCGATCGGTTCATGAACAATTACCGGCTGTTCGGGTATTCGCTTCACCGCCAGACGCAAATTAAGAAAGGTCAAAAAGCCCGCGACCGCGCCGATTATCAAAGCCGACCCCAAACTGGCAACCAGCAGCGTGCTAAAAACGGTTTTGAATCCAAGGCTCGCAAACCATAAATAATCCGTGTAGATCAGCGCGAAAACAATCCATGCGACGACCGCCGTTCCGACGCCCGGAAGAATCAGCCAGAGTTTCGATGATTGCAGCTTTCGGCCATTTTGCGGCGTGGATCCGTCGATGCCGTTTTCGACGACTCTCAGGTTTTTGTTCTTCATAATTTACAGTGACCTCATCAAAAAAAGAGAACCGTCGAACAGATACGATCCAAGCCTACTTTTACCCCTTTTGCTTTTTCCTTAGCAGGCAACTTCCGTTTCTGTTCCGACGGTTCTTTTTCAAGAGTGAATGCAAGCGGTGTGCCGAACCCGGCGGTTTTAACAATTTGGCGGCTATTTTACCGTTGAAAAACTGTTGAAAGATCCGATTCTATTTATTGATTTCAACGTGACCGCTAATTCTAAGACGAAAAACTCAGATTTGCAATTCTCAAGGATGGTCTTCACGAAACTTTCAATTGTCCCGTTTCGCTACAGTAGATGTGGCAAAAAGCAACAGAAAAAACAAAGACCCGGCATTGATCTTCGTCTGTTTTGAGGCTCGGTTGATGCAAACTTCGGATTTCAGATCGGTCATTTCGGATTTGAGTTTCTGCCGGATTGGCGATTTGAGACGAGTGACGACTGATTTTTGGTTTATCCCTCATCGCTTAAATTACGGCACGGCAATCAGAGAAATGACATTCGATACCTCGTTTCGTGCTAACCGGAACTTTTTCAGTTGAAGAAAATCGACCGGCGTCCGACGCCCTTCTGACGGGGGCGGAAGCGCTTCGGACCGGGTCTGAGATACCTCAAACGAGTTGGTGATTTGTTTCGACGGCGTCGGAGATGCTTCGGACAAGGTCAGACATAGTTCAGACCTACGGCACATGGTCTTGCAACCAACTAGTAGGTCACCTGCTCTTGTCAACTCTTCGTCCGACCGGGTCTGAGACACTCCGGACTTTGTCAGACTGGACCTGCAATTGGTCTGAGAGTTGTCGGACGTGGTCGGACACCTGCAATTGGTCTGAGATTTGCCGGACGCGGTCGGAACATATTCAGACCGGGTTTGCGATACGCCAAACTCGGTCGAACCTGATTCGGACTTTGTCGGGACAACCTGCGATTCGGTAAAACCCATCTGCTAAACCGAGTCGTGAGTCGAGAGTCTGGTGCGCGTCAGCGATTTTCGAGGAAGCTCCGCGTTAGAACTAAAATTTTAACAACCCATTTGGAAAAGATTCGAGATTAAGAACTTTGTTTGCCCGTTAAAGCGAGCGGGTCAACCATCTAATTTTCACGAAAGTTGAAAAAAAAACAGATTTTTGTCAAATTGAGACGCTTTTCACTCTACCTTTTCATCAATAATCTCTTTCGGCCCGACCATCAGGGCGTGCGATCTCAAATATGTCAAAAAATTTATTTTGCTTGATTGATTCTCTAAAATGTCCGGTTCGGGATCAGTATTGGAATTAGTTTTGACTTCAACGGTTTCCGGTAAATTCTTTTTTCGACTTTTTTTTGAAAAAAATTCATTCCGCCTTCAAAAAGGTTTTCGAGCATAAAAAAACGCCGCGAACAAAAGGCTCTGCAAGCCCCGGATCCGCGAACCGTTTTAGAAAATAATTGTTGTTGGTTAGTAACTGATTAGGACTGGAGCGCAAGCGTCTCGCTTGCCCCGTTCGCGCCAAGCAAGAACGGGAAACGCT
>JANLTD010000054.1:0-5078 GCA_031362765.1 Acidobacteriota bacterium
AACATTCCGCCCATTTCGCGCAAAAAATGTTCGAACTGGCACATCAACGCCGTTTCGAGTTGGCGTTCCGAGTATTCATCACCGTGTTCGAGAAAATCGAAAAGATATTCGTCCTTGACGGCGAGTTTGGCTTGATTTTTATGTTCTTCCGAAACGGTTTGGTCAAAATTCGTCTGACTCAGCAAAGTTCGTTCGTAATCTTTGTCTGCGATTCGATGAATCAAAACATTCTTGCTCCAACCGAATTTCCGCGTCATTCGGATATAAAATTCGCGCTCAAGGTCGTCTTTGCATTTGTCTAAAATCACGCGATTATGCGACCAGCCAATTTCTCCCACCAGTTGTGGGAGTTTTTCGTTTTGATAATATGCAAGATAAAAATTACGCATATACCAAAGACTTGTTGAAGACAGACCCGTAATTTCGGGAAATTCTTCGCGCAAGTCTTTTGCCAATTTTTCGACAACGGATTTGCCCCAAGTTTCACCTGCTTGCCGTTCAACAATCATTTTCCCTATTTCCCAATACATCGAAATAAGTTTCTTGTTCACAAATTTCAACGATTTAAGTTGAGTTGTACGAACAAGTTCTTTGATGTCTTTCAGCAGTTTTGCATAATTGTTTGGAATTATTTCGCTCATAATGACTATTTTATTCGGATTTCTCTGATTTGCGAAGTGCGATCATTCGCTTGTAATAATCCTTGATGTAATCTTTCATCCAGACCTGCCACCAGCCGATGCCGCGCAGTTTGGCTTCGCGGTTGGCTTGTTTGTCGGTCCAGCCGTCGAAAAGCATTCGATAGACGGCGACGACCGTTCCGGTGCGATCTGCGCCGCGTTTGCAGTGGATAAAAACAGGATGATGCGCGGGATTACGGATGATCTCGATGATCGCGTGAATTTCGTCGTCCTTTGAAGCGAACCAATTGCTCAGGTGCAAATTGATAAAACGCAAGCCGTTTTCTTCGGAAATTCGTTTCTCGCGGAGGACTTTTTCGCTCTGGTCGCGAAAGCTGATGATGGTTTTAATACCGAGCGCGGCAAGCTGCCGGATTCCTTCGGGCGACGGTTCGCCGCCGCGAAAAAGATTTTCGTTGATTTGGTGAAAGTTCGGTAAGTTTTCGTTCATTGTTTCTTTTAGCTTCTTCATATTTTCAGCGACCTGGAAACTAAATTCTATGGTTATTTAATATTCTCCGCAATTTTCATCATAAAGCTACCCACACGGGTGGTTTTGCCGAAGCAAAAGCCTATTATTATTTACGTCAGTTAGATATATTTCGGAAGAAATAGATCATAGATAACAAAAAATCAGGAGAAATAATATGGCTGAAAAAAGTGGAATTTTTAAAGTGTGGTTAGTGGGAATGGCAAATGCGAGCAGTTTCGATTACAACTGTTACGGCGAAGGAACGATGTTTGCAATCGGGATGAAGTTGAAAACGATGTTTAATACGATCTGTCAGCACAAGGACTCCGCATTTGTGGCGGCAGATTATTCGTGGGAAATGGGCAACGTTGCCGACACGGATGTCGTTGTTTACGTCGCCGGAACAAAAGAACGCGGCAGTATTATCAAAGGCAAAAGCGGTGCCCCGATTCACGACAGCGCGTCGGGCGGAACTTATGCCTACACCGGCGGAATGATTTCGGAAGTCTATCTCAGATCATTTGACGGCGCGGCTAATTTTTCAAACCTCGCGGCAAATATTATCTTTCACGAAATAATGCACAACAAGCTCGACGCGCCAGCAGTCAAAACCATCATTGATCTGCACAGCGGCGGCGGCGGCGGTTTGGCGAACCCGACCGTTTCGGCCGGCTCGGCTCTGACTCCCCAAAATATCGAGCTGATGGCGAAAGCCTTGTCGAAAAAAGTTCCGCAATATACGGCTGAAATGCAAAAGCCATTGTTGGGATAAATCGGGATTGTTCTTAGTTGTTTAGGTCTTTGGTTTTTGGTCTTTAGTTTTTGGTTTGATCCGGTAATGCCTTTGTAAAAAGTTACAAAATGAATTATTGCCGAAGCACAGCGCATTAACTCCCGGGTTATGTGCGCTTGTTTGTCATCCGGAATAAGTGAAAAGTGATAGGTGAAAAGTGATAAGTCGGTTTTACCCGTCACCTGTCACTTTTCACCTATCACTTTTTCCGAATCTAACCGCGTCTATTTTTTTATGTAACTTAAACAATTGATTTTCGCCAGGTAATTTTGATTTGAGATCTCAGATCTGAAATTTCAAATCATAGACATCTTTCGCTCCTGATCAGGACTTTGACTCTTTGATTTTATTCAAGTTAAATCCGATTCGGCAATTTCTCACAAAGACCAAAGACCTAAACAATTACAATTATTCGCCGAACGATCAAAACTTGCTACCCGCTCGGGTGGCGATTTGGTGATGAAAGCGGTTTATCTTTAATTCGAATCTGCAATAAAAGCAGAGAATTTTAATCAAGGAAGAGATAAATATGCGAATTTTTCCGCTTGCAATAAAGGTTGACAGTTATAAATCGAATTGGTCTTGCCGTTTCAATGCGCCGCGCGACGGCGGACGCAAACACGGCGGTTGTGATTTGGCGGCGGCAGTCGGAACCGCCGTTTACGCGGTTGATGACGGAGAGGTCATTGAAGCCGCGGGAAGTTTCGACAAATACGGAACGAGCGTTGTTTCGATCGAACACGGCGACATTTACGATGACGATTACTGCATTGTCCGCTACGGCGAAGTTGATACGATCCTGGTTCAAATCGGCGCGAAAGTAAAAAAAGGCGATATGATCGCCAAAGTCGGCAAACAGCCCGGCGGAACACAGCTTCATCTGGAAATGTATTCGGGCGATCAATCGGGGCAGTTCAAGCAGGAAAACAATCTGCCCTACAAACGCCGCAGCGACATCATTGACCCGACTCCGTTTTTGGATGCGTGGCCGGCAAAGCCCTAGAACAAGAAGCTTTTTGCTTTCCGGTTCATCACGGAATCGTGTGCAAAAGAAGAACGCAGAGTCTGTAAATCAACAAAGTTACTAAACCCGAATGTTCTGAGCCTGTCAAGCCTATTGTGTAACTACGGTTTTTACATGTAAAGGAGCGAGCTGCTCCGCAAACTCAATGGCGAATCGATTCATCGCCTGTTTCCAGTTTTGAAGTCCGCACTCGTCCATTTCCTCGCTGCCGTCTGCGTTGCCAGATAGACGACTTTGAGTGTCGACTCGTCTGTCGGGAAGACTTTTCGTTTTTTCGTTGCTTTGCGGATCACCGAATTTACCGATTCGATCGCATTCGTGGTATCGAAGAAGATAAAAGAGGTTGAACTTTCTGCTTTGAGCGTCCTTTGTCGTGTTGCCTGAATTGTCGAAAGTATAATCGTCACTTGTGCTGAGCCGATTGTTTGATGTGTTCACCGATGGATTGTAAATCTTTCTATCCGCCGCGCAAACCGTGTAATTCGGAGATGTTCCGCAGTTCTTTGGCAAGGTTGTTGTGTTTGCTTCATCGAAGTTGCGATTGCCGTAGCGGTCGAATGTGAAAGTTTGTTTCCACGTTTCGGTGGTGCCGACCATCTCTTTGGCATCTTTCAGACGATTCAACGAGTCGTAAGTGTAAGTCTGGACTGCCGTAAAACCGTTGTTACTGCCAACAGTTGGAACTGTGATGGTTTGTGATTGAATATTGCCGTTGTTTTGTGTTGAGTTGTAATCGTAATTGAGTTTGAGTAAGTTTTGACTCGTCGCACCTGAGCCTAAACCGATTTGTGTTGGTTGCAGACGTGAATTAAAACTCGTGTTTTCCCAAAGTCCGTTGCCCAATCTAACGGAAGAAATCGCGCCCGCCGCTGTGTAATTGAAACTGTTGGCATAGTTTCTAAAAGTGTCGTTCAACTTTTTGCTTTGCACCTGCGCCAAATCGCCGTCATTGTCAAAAGTGTTTTTGACGACTCTGCCCGACGGATAGGTTTCTTCCAACAATGCGCCCGACAGATTGTAGCTGTAAAGCATTTCATTGTATGCCGTGTTGTCAGTCGTTTGCTTGCTCTTTGTCACTCTGCCGAGTAAATCGAATTGTGTGTATTCCGTGACTGAAAACGGTGTCGAACCGGTTCCGGCGGTCGTCACTTTGGTCAGTTTGCCTTTGGCATTGGCAATATTAGAATCGTCGTAGCTGTAAGTCACCATTGGAGTGGAAGTTTGTCCGCTTGGCTCGCCGGAATAGCTTCTCTGCGTTACACGGTTCAAATTGTCGTATGTGTAAGTCGTCAGCACACTTCGGGCATCTGTTTTGTTGGTTAGGTTTCCATTATTGTCATAAACATAGCTGATCGTTCCCGATTCGGGATTGGCGGCGGTCAAAAGCCGCGACAAACTGCCGTATGAAAATGTTCTTGTTTGCGAACCTTGCGAAACGGTCGTCAGATTATTGAGCGTGTCGTAGCTGCAACTTGTCTTTAAGCCATTGAGCGATAATGCCCCAAAGGTGATCGCTTCGGTGTCTGAATCCGATTCTTTGACTTCCCAAACATTAAGCAATTGTCCAAGCGCATTTGTCTTGCTGATCCGCTGTTTTCCCGCTTGATCGGTGACGAGTGTTCTATCAGCGTCACTGTCAGTCTGAACTTTGCCTGTTGATGTTGTGTTGCTTCCCCAAGGTGCGGGAAGTGTCGCCCCCGTAAAGGTTTCGACTTCGGAATGTTTGCCCGTATTGATTGATTTTGAGCGTGTCCAGCCCATTGATTCTTCATTCGTTGCATCTGATGAAATTGCAGCTCTGTATGGATTCGAGCTTAGTTGATAGCTGTATGTGCCTTCGGTTCGATAACGGGTTTGAACCTTGATGCCCTGTTGCTCATTGTAAGGGTCTTCGGTTGCGACATTCTCTATTTGGCGTGTCAGCCGAACTCTGCCGAGTTGGTCATAATGCTGAATCGCGATCTTTTTGCCGTCGCCTTTCGTTTCTATATCCGATCTGACGATCACTCTTCGGAGCGTGTCGTTATATTCGGTCGTTGACCAAATCTCCAGCGATGTGCCGACTCCCGATTTTACTTTTAACGGTCGCCCGAGCGCGTCGTATTCCGT
>JANLTD010000068.1:0-1647 GCA_031362765.1 Acidobacteriota bacterium
GGGGATTTTTTATTTTGATTTTTCTTTCAATGGTGTCCGTAAATTGCGGTAGCTTTTCAACCAAAGCTCAAATCAGAGCAAACGCTAACGGCACGGTAGTTAACAGTAATTCAAACAACAAATCTGTTGTTAAATTGCCGCCAATTGATATCAAAAAGGTTGATTTCAAAAATTTTGCCTACGCTGAATTGCTGATCGATACAGCCGATAAGAATTTCATATTAACAAACGGGCAGTATCGAAGCAAAAAACGTTTGAGTCAGCGCGTTTATACTTTGAGAAAAACCTATTATTTCGACATCACCGGCGACGAAAAAGATGAAGCGATCACATTAATTTTAGCCGAAGGCTGCGGCGACGGATGTGATTCGCATAATTTGTTTTATGTTCATACGGTTGAAAACAATCAACTTAAACTAATATGGCAAATCGCGACGGGTGCCGAAGCGCTCGGCGGACTAAAGTCAGCCGCATTCAAAAATAAAAAAATAGTTTTAGACACATTCGGCAATTGCACTATTCAAAAATCTTTGATCTCAGCTAGCTTTGACCCGAAAAATCCAAAGAAAATCCTGCCGACGGATTTCACACGATTTGTTTTTTCACATAAGGACAATGTTTTTTCGTATTCGACCAAAGAACTTTTGCCGCTTCAAGATCAAAATATTGCCGGTTACAATTTTCAGATAAGTTTTGGCGTGCCAGATTGATCATTCGGCATTGATCGTCAAAACGGCAATTTCGGGCGGCATCATAAAACGAATCGGTAAAATGCTTGTTCCAATTCCGGTCGTGATAAAGATATCCATATTATTTTCGCGTTTATGTCCGTAAGAATATTTTTGTCCGTAGCTCGAAGGCACAACCGGAGTTCCGAGCACGGGCAGCCAAACTTGTCCGCCGTGCGTGTGTCCGGCGATCATCAACTTAAAGTCATTGCCGAGCGTTTTGTGATAATTCAAAACTTCTAAAATATCGGGACTATGTTCTAAGACGATAATGCCCCCGATCTGATCGTTTTTTGCGACTTCGTTTCGGATCTCAGTATCAAAGGTTTCCCAGGAATTGAGTTTCAAATGATCTTTCAAACCCAATAGCCGGAATTTTTGTCCGTCTTTTTCGATGAACTTAATTTCGTTTTCGAGCACAGTAATGCCAATTCGCTCAAATTCGGTTTCGATTTTTGCATCGCCATACCAGCCGTCGTGATTTCCCAACACGGCATAAACACCGTATTTTGCCTGTAAGCCCTTTAAGTTGTCGCAAACTGTTGCGATCGGCATTTTGAGTTGCGAGCGGTCAAAATAGTGCTGTGAAACATAATCTCCCAAAAGAACGATTATGTCAGCGTTTTGTTCGTTTGCCTTTTGCACGACGTATTGGATCTTTTCTTCGGTCACGCCGCGCGAACCGCCGTGGATGTCGCTGATCGCCACGATCTTCAAACCGTTTAATTTCGGATTCCAATCTTTGATCTTTATTTCCTGTTGATTGACAACCAGCCGAAAAGGCTCGATAAAATAGGCGTAGGCAAGACAAACCAAGCCAATCGCCGTCAAGATGGTAAAACCGTAAAGGAATTTTTTGAGATGTTTTTTCATTTCAAAATAGTTTTGACTCCCGCCGTCAGGCGGCAAGTTTTCGATC
>JANLTD010000069.1:0-4857 GCA_031362765.1 Acidobacteriota bacterium
CTGAAAGCGCCGATAAACAGCTGAAAGAAGTTTCTCCAAACCACACAAGTCAAGACTGTTCCGCTTGTGGCGAAAGGATTAAAAAGGACTTGTCTGTTCGTGTTCACCATTGTTCTACTTGCGGTTTATCTATACATCGGGATATAAATGCCGCGATAAATATTTTATCGCTTGGATTGAGCGATTTGGACTTAACTAAAACCGTTGGGTTATGAGTGTCCAAGGAAGCCGTTCGCTTTATCTGACGGAGTAATCACTATTTTGCCGAACCTCCTTTGCTTTTTTGTTTCTTCTGCGCTCTGTTTCCAATTATTTGTTTAATGACAATCTCGGCAAGTTTTCGGTAATCATCAGCCGCTCTTGAACGTGGAGCGTATTCAAAAATTGTTTGATTGGATTTTTGTGAATTCAAGATGTTGCTGTCTGTTCTGATCGGCGGCAACACCCGGTCTTCACCGAACGATTCGACGAGCAGTTCCCGAACCTCCCGCGACAAGTTATACCGGCTGTCAACCATTGTCGGTAATGCTCCCAAAATATTGGGCTGATAACCGAAAACTTCCTGCATTTCATTCATTGAATTGAGAATCTGCTCGACACCTTCAAACGACCAGACCTCTGATCTGACCGGAAGAATTATTTCTTCCGCAAAAAGGAGTGCATTGATGTGCAAAAGACTTAAGGAAGCCGGACAATCCAGAATTGCAAAGTCATACTCGGAAAGTTCTCCCAAACGTCTTTTCAAAATTTCCTCCCTTCGCCGCTCATATTGCAGGGCTTCTTCGGCTTCCGCCGTTTCCCGGTTAGAAGGCAGTAAATCCAGATTTTCGCGCACAGTCGCTACGACATCCGCGTAATTCAGATTTTCCTTTAGAACGTGAAATAAAGTCGGTGTAGTATCGGTAACTTCATAACCTAAACCCTTGGTCGCGTTTCCCTGGTGGTCGAGGTCAATCAACAAGACTTTATAATTTTCGAGCGCCAGGGCGTGAGCCAGATTTATAGAGGTAGTAGTTTTTCCGACTCCGCCTTTAAAGTTTTGTATTTGTATTGTGTGCGCCATATCTTTTACCTCATACGTTTATAAAATTGTGTAAATTCTTGCTTGTTTCTTAGGTTAAATCTGCGACTAATCTGGTGAGTAATTTCGCATATCCTTACGCCTGTTGTCAAATGTGTAAATATATGGCAACGCCCCTGCAACGCAACGTTTAACCCTAAAGTGTTAGTTAATCGTAAGTATGTGTATGGGTATGTGTAGTACTATGTGTATTGCGCTACTGTAATTTTATAAATCATTTGAAATCAAATATTTAAACAAAATAAAAGGAAACAAGAAATAAAACAAGCGGCAAGTAATATGTAAAAACTGTGATTAGGTTATATGACAAATTCAAATATTGAAAGGATTCAAATATTGATAGAGGAAATAATTTACCAAATTGATGTTGCAAAGCGAAACTTAGAAAACAAAGAACTCCTGCACATTTGCGGAGGAATTGACAAAATTACAAGTGGAGACTTTAACCCTCATTTCTGCCACGAGATTGCCGAAACAGCGCTCAATCATTTGATACTTACAAAATATACTAAAAATCTAACTGACAATCCGGTTGAATTTGTGCAGCAAACACTTAAACCTCTTGTTTCAAGATTACCGACGCAAACTTGGCGTAGCAGAGAACAAATATCTCTCCAGCAGTTTTCTACACCGCCCGCCATTGGTTTTCTGCTCGCTCATGCTTCGAATATGCAACGATGCGAAATTGTTTTAGAACCGTCTGCCGGGACAGGAAGTTTGGCAGTTTGGGCAAAAGCAAGCGGGGCAAAAGTTTTGACCAACGAAATTGATGAGCGAAGACGCAAACTTTTGCAACAACTCGGATTTAAGCCAACTGCCTATAATGCCGAGTTCATTCACGATTTTCTTGCGGCTGATATTTCGCCTGATTGCGTGATAATGAATCCGCCGTTTTCGTCGAATGGTGGTCGCACTAAAAACAACTCAAGCAAATTCGGTTTTCGCCACGTCGAATCGGCACTGGAAAGACTAAAAAAAGGCGGCAAGTTCGGCGTTATTTTGGGCGAAGCCGCAGGACTTGATACCAAAACCGGAAACGACTTCTGGCGCAAACACTCCGACCGCATTGAAGTCAGCGCAGTGATTAAAATTAACGGGCGGGAATACGCCCGTTACGGCACAACCGTAGATATAAATCTGATTATCGGCAAGAAACTTTTAGTGCCGCAAAGGGCGGACTGGAATCAAATGTTAAATAAAATAATTTGTTTTTCGGCTAACACAGTCGAAGAAGCCTTCACTAAAGCTGAAACTTTTAACCTATCTCAAAACCAATAAAGCAAACCAAAATGCAAACAAATTTAAGTCAAATGCCAAATCAGGCTTTTGAGGCGGTGAACTATGCGCCGACGGCGGCTACTGCACCGGCAGAAACTCAAAAAGCGGAAATAAATCGCAAAGACAGAAAGAGGCACGAAAACGAGCCGTTGAAATACGAGCCGCATTGGATTTTGGGCGGTGCGAAACATCCGGGCTTGATTGTCGAAACACCAGGTTTGGCAAATGTCGCGCCACCGCCGATTACTTATCGCCCGAATTTGCCGCATCGTTTGAACGATCTCGGATTGATTTCATCGTTTCAATTCGAGCGGGTAATTTATGCAGGAGTTGCCCACGAACAAAGATTAGCGAACGGAGCGAGAGCCGGAATATCAATCGGCGACGGCACGGGAGCGGGAAAAACTTCGACGCTTGCCGGAATTATTTTGGATAACTGGTTTCGCGGAAACAGAAAAACTGTCTGGTTTTCCGTCAAAACCGATTTGATCGAAGCCGTCCGCGAAGAATTTGAGCGTTTGGGATTTAAGATACCGATTCGCCTCATCAATGACTATACGCCGGAACAAAACATTCTCTTGCGCGAAGGAATTATTTTCTGCACCTACAAATCGCTGATTGCCAAATCAAAAACCGGCGAAAGACGGATTGACCAGATAATGAGTTGGTTAGGTAGCGAAGGCTTGGAGATTTTCGATGAAGGACACCGCGCCAAACACGCTTTTGCCGATGAAAACGGGAAAGCAACACAGACCGGACAAGCAGTATTAGAAGTTCAAGACACGCATAAATATCCGAACGTGCGAGTCGTTTATTCATCGGCAACCGCCGCTAGCGAAGTCCGGCATCTCGCCTATCAAATTCGTTTGGGTTTGTGGGGCGAAGGAACGAGCTTTCCGCTCGGCTTTGCTCAATTCGTTGAAGAAATTGAGGCAGGCGGAGTCGGCGCGATGGAAATGGTTTGCCGCGATCTTAAAGCAATGGGCAGATATTTTTGCGGCAATTTGAGTTACGGAGTTGATCCCGATTCGGGATTGGCGGTTGAATACCGCGAAGTAATCCATCCTTTAACGCTCAAACAACGTGAAATGTATAACAATATGGCGCGGGCGTGGCAGGAAGTTTTGAAAAATTTCAATCGCGCTCTCGACATCACGAATTCGAGCAAAATCTCACGCCGCCACTCGCTCGGGCAATTCTGGGCGGAGCATCAGCGGTGTTTTCGCAATCTCATCACTGCATTCAAAGTTCCGACGCTAATCCGGGAAATCGAAACGGCACTTTCGGAAAAACAATCGGTGGTTGTTTCCATCACGGGAACGGGCGAAGCCCAAACGAAAAAACAGATCAGCCGCGCCATTGATGAAGAAGAAGCGATTGACGATCTGGATTTCAGCCCGCGCGAAACGCTTTCACGACTGGTTGAAAACTGTTTTCCGACCAAAGTTTTTCAGGAAGAAACCGATGCTAATGGCGGCAGCGTCGTTTATGTTCCCGTCTTAGATGAAAGCGGGAATCAACTTGAAAGCCGCGTTGCTCTAGAACTCAAAAGGGAACTGCTCGATAGGCTTTCCGTTTTGGAAATTCCCGAACATCCGCTCGATCAACTGGTCAATTATTTCGGGACGGAAAACGTCGCCGAAATGACCGGACGCAAAAAACGGCTGATTAAAACACTATCGGGACGACTTGAATACCGCGCTCGACAGATTCCGGGTGTGCCGAATCGCTTGATAAATCTTCACGAAAAAAACTGCTTTCAAAACAAAGACAAACGCATTGCGATTATGTCGGAAGTCGCTTCCACCGGCGATAGTTTTCATTCGAGCCGCACAGTCAGGAATCAGGAACGCCGACTGCACATCGCCGCCGAACTTAAATGGTCAGCCGATAAACAAGTGCAGGATTTCGGGCGAACGCACCGCACGGGACAAGTCGCGCCGCCGATTTATTTGCTGGTTTTTACTGAATTGGGCGGTGAGAAACGATTTTCAGCAACGATTGCGCGGCGTTTAGGAAATATGGGCGCATTAACCAAAGGCGACCGGCGGGCGGAAAAAGCGGGGAATTTAGACAAATACAATCTCGAATCGCGGGAAGGCAGAGCGGCTTTGAATGTCGTTTTTACCAGAATTTTGAATGGAGAAGATATTTTGGGACTGGAAAATCCGCGCCAAACGCTGATTGATATGGGGCTTTTGAAAGATGGAGAGACAGGCGGCGATGTTCCGGCAAATGAGCGAACCAACATTCCACGTTTTCTGAATCGTCTTTTATCGCTCGAAGTGGAACGGCAAAACGCATTATTCGATTACTTTTATCAAACTTTTCTTGAAACCATCGAGCATCTCAAAGCAAAAGGCAAAATTGATGACGGAATGGAAGACCTCAAAGCACTCGTCGTCAGGCAAATTGAACCGCCGCAAATTTTATACACCGATGTTTTAACCGGCGCGAATACAAGCTATTACAAACTCGAAATCACCGTTCCGACGCGC
>JANLTD010000125.1:0-3431 GCA_031362765.1 Acidobacteriota bacterium
TTCCGCTGCCCTGACAAATTTCGCAGCGTCCGCCCGGAACATTGAACGAAAAATGCGACGCGTTAAAACCTTTCGCTTTTGATGTGTTGGTCGCGGCGAATGTTTCGCGGATCGCGTCGTAAGCTTTGATGTAAGTTACCGGATTTGAACGCGGCGTGCGTCCGATCGGCGATTGGTCAACCAGAATTATGTCGTCAATAAGTTCCGCGCCTTTGATTTCCTTAAAATGTCCGACTGCGGCGTGCCATTCGCCTCGTTTTTTCTTGATTCCGGCGTAAAGAATGTCGTGAACGAGCGTTGATTTGCCCGAACCCGATACGCCCGTGATGCAGACGAGCATTTCAAGCGGAATCCCGACCGAAATATTTTTCAGATTGTTTTCGCGTGCGCCGATGATCTCGAGTTTTCTGCTTGTCGGTTCTCGGCGTTTTGCGGGAACTTTTATTTCCAGATCGCCGCGCAAATATTTTGCCGTCAATGAAACTTCCGACTGGATCAAATTGAGAAAATCGCCTTCAAAGACCAGATTTCCGCCGAGTTCGCCCGCGTAAAGCCCGATGTCAAGGATGTGATCGGCCGAACGCATCGTTTCTTCGTCGTGCTCGACAACCAGCACAGTATTGCCGATGTCGCGCAGGTTTTCGAGAATCTTGACAAGCCGCGCATTATCGCGCGGATGCAGTCCGATCGAAGGTTCGTCCAAAACATAAAGCGCGCCGACAAGCAGTGATCCGAGATTTGTTGCAAGTTGAATACGTTGTGCTTCGCCGCCCGAAAGCGTCGCCGCCAGCCGGTCAAGAGTCAGATAATCAAGCCCGACATCAACCAGAAACTTTAATCTTCGGCGAATTTCCACCAGCAATTTGTCAGCGATCTTTTCGCGTTCTGCGCTTAAATTCAGTTGATCGAAAAACTTCTGCGCTTCGTTGATCGCCAAATTGACGGTTTCGGGCAGATTTCGTCCGCCGACTCTGACGGCTTGCGCTTCTTTCCGCAGCCGTCCGCCTTTGCATTCGGGACATTTTGTATAGCCGCGATATTTCGCCAAAAATACGCGGACGTGGAGTTTGTATTTTTTCGTCTCGAGCAATTTGAAAAATCCGCGCACGCCTTTCCATTTGCCTTTGCCCTCAAAAATCGCGGTTTTTTGTGCGTCCGTTAAATCTGCAAAAGTCAATTTCATCGAAATATCTTCGCTGACACAGAAAGTTTTCAAAGCCTTGAAAGCCCAATCGTATTGCGGACGTGTGAAAGGTTCGATTGCGCCTTGGGTGATTGATAAATTTTCGTTCGGCACGACAAGCGTGAAATCAATATCGATCGTGTTGCCAAAACCTTGACAGAGCGGACACGCGCCAAACGGCGAATTGAAACTGAAAAGGCGCGGTTCGGGTTCTTCAAAGACGGTTCCGTCGTATTTGCAGATGAATTTGTCTGCGAAGTTTAGCGTTTGAATTTCTTCATTTTGCGCTTTGCTAATTGCGCCCTTGCTCACGCGCGGGCTTCCGCCTTCTGTGATGGCAGCCGTTTTAATTATTGCCGCGCCGCTTTCGCGGAAGCAGGTTTCGAGCGAATCAACCAATCTTTGCCGGATTTCCTGGTCGGCTTTCAGGCGGTCAATCAAAACGAAGGTGTTTTCAAAATCTTTGAATTTATAATCTTCCGGTTTTTGCAGATCAATTGTTTCGCCGTCACGATAAAGGCGCGTGAAACCGCTTTGCATCAAGCTCATCAGATGGGCAATTGGTTTTTGGTCTTTGGCTTTTGGTTTTTGGAATCCTATTTCAGCGGGGAAAAGTACATAAAATCTTGTTCCTTTGGGTAAAGTCTCCAAAATTTCGTCAGCCGCTGATTCGGGAGAATCTTTTTTTACTTCGCGGTCGCAAACATAGCAGAAAGTTTGTCCGACACGGGCAAACAGCAGACGCAGATAATCGTAGATCTCGGTTTGAGTGGCGACGGTCGAACGCGGATTGCGGGTCGAATTCTTTTGGCGGATCGCGATCGCCGGCGCGATGCCGATGATCTCGTCAACGTCGGGCTTATCCATTCGTTCGAGAAATTGCCGCGCATACGCCGACAGCGATTCGACATATCTGCGCTGACCTTCGGCGTAAAGCGTATCAAACGCCAAACTCGATTTGCCGGAACCCGAAACGCCCGTCACGACGGTTAATTTATTGAGCGGAAGCCGAAATGAAATGTTCTTTAAGTTATGAACGCGCGCACCGCGAACTTCGATCGCTTCTTCTTTGGTCTGGACTGGTTGCATAGATGAAATTATTCGTCGTTTAAGCAAAATTCAATTTTACCAAATCGGGTTTGGGAATCAAAAGTAAAAAGGTAGTAATGCCCCAATAGACAGTTAAAGAAAGATTTATTGCCCACGAAACACACGAAAAGCACGAAAAAAATCAATTTTTGTTTTTTTAGTTTATTTCGTGTCTTTCGTGGGCAGATCTAACTATTTATTGAGGCATTACAAAGGTAAAAAAGCAAAAGTACGGAATAAAATCGAAAGTCTCGAGTATAATAGCTTTATGAAATCTGTAATTTTGTTTCTTACCTGTATTTTGTTCGCTTCCTGCTCGACGCAAAAGGTTGAAAGCCAAAAACGCACAGAAAATCCGCAATCCGAAATCACCGATCCGCAATCGAAACGGCTTGTTCTGGTCGAGCTTTTCACATCGGAAGGCTGTTCGAGCTGTCCGCCGGCTGACCGCAATTTGGCTTTTCTCGAAAAAGAACAGCCTGCGATGCAAGCCGAGATCATCACGCTCGCTTTTCACGTTGATTATTGGGACCGAATGGGTTGGAAGGACGTGTACTCGTCGCCGCTTTTTACGCAAAGACAGGAATTTTATTCGGAAGCATTCAAACTCGATTCGATTTACACGCCGCAGATGGTCGTTGACGGCAAAACCGAATTTGTCGGAAACGATTCCGGCCGCGCCGCCAGGGTAATTACTGCAGCCGCCAAAAATCAAAAAGGAACGGTCGAGATCGTCAAAAATGAAGATAAATTGACAATAAAAATCGCGGATCTGCCTGAACACGAAACCACGACCGTTTATCTGGCGATCGCCGAAGATAATTTGGTTTCAAATGTCGTACGCGGCGAAAATTCGGGCAAAACGCTTGAGCATCAATCGGTTGTCCGTGAATTAAAGACGGTCGGTAATCTTGATTCCCGGCAGAAGGCTTTGGAAATTGAGACCGTTTTGCAACTAAACTCAAACTGGAAACGCGATAATCTGAAAATAATCGTCTTCGCACAGGAAAACGGCAGCCGGAAGATTCTGGGCATCGGCAAAATTCATCTGTAAAAAAAATTAAGTGCGGATGCTTGAATGGGGATTGTTTTTTTTGAATTGAATATGCATAGACATTTGCGGGCGCAAAGCAACCCTTCCTGACCTTAAATTTGCTGT
>JANLTD010000136.1:0-12092 GCA_031362765.1 Acidobacteriota bacterium
CAAGAAAACTATCAACAAAACCACAATCGCCAGACCGACGACGGCGGCAATCACATTGACCGGCGTGATCTTTGATTTGCGGATCTCGACGTTGGTCGTGCCCGAAGCGGTTTCAAATGTGCTGTTGATCTTGTAATCGCCGATTCGTTGGTCGAGCAGATTGGCGTTGTTGATGAGATTGTGCATTTCGTCCTGCGCCGCCGAATTGCGGTATTCCGCCTTTCGTTTTTCGACCGCCAAGCGGACGATCTCGTCGGCGGCTTTTTCCGTCACGCGGCGCGCTTGCGCTTCGTCCAGATTTTGCAGCGCATTGTCAACAATGTCTTCCGCCGAGAGCGGGAACAGCGATTGTTTTTTGGGGACAAGTTCTTTGTTTTCGTTTTCCATTTTTTACTTTCTATTTTTGATGTTTAAAGTAATCGTTCCGTATGGAAATTTCAATTCGTGCGTTACTTTCGGGTTGAGATGTGTTTCGGCGAGCAGGTTTTCGATGTTCGCAAATTCCTCGCGGAGCATCGAAACGGCGATCTTTCCTTCTTCGGCTTGCGAACGGCGTAAAATGCTTTGCGCGACCTGCATATCGCCCTGCCCGAGCCATTGCAGCTTTCGCTCAATTTCGATCGGCAATTGCGCCGTATAGGTTTTGTCAATGATCTGCCCGACGAGCGGCGTCAATTTTTCTTCCCAATCGTCGGTCGAAACCCGTAATTCATAGTTATCTTTCGCCGTATATTCTTCCATAAACGCGCGCAGAACTTCGCATTTCAAATCATAGCTCATCACGCTCGGCAAATGCACGAGAAAACGCTCGTATGTTTGTGAGATCGGTTGAACTTCGCCCGTTTTCCACTTTCGATAGGTTTTCCGCGCATAACGCGCCGCGCCCGCGCCGAATTCTTTTTTATAAAGGGCAAAGAGTTCTTCGAGTTCGTCTTCATCAAGTCCCAAAAGGACGCCGACAAGTTTTGAATTGCGAAATTTCGGGTCGGGCTTTAAATAGCGCCGCCGTGAAAGAGGATTGGATTTTGTAAATAATTGAAAGCAAAGCAGGGCAAATACAACAAATGTAATTAAAATAAACAAGAATTCCATCCAAAGCTATTTTACATTAGATTCGTCAACGCTTTTTATTTTTTTGTTTCAAAATAAATTCATCGGGAAACGGCGTTGCATCAAGCAGTTTTTTTGTGACGGCGTTGACGGCGTAATGATTGCCGTAATGAGGTTCGACCCATCGGTCAAACATCAGCGTTTGGTTATTTGACCACACCAAATCCGAAAAATCGCGCCACTCGAACGGCAAACCTTTCAGCTCGAATATCTTGCCTGTTTTGCGCTGTTTGATAAAGATCCGCGAGCCTGCCACAGTGAAGGCTTCAAGCGTACGGCTTTTATTGAACACGAGGTTCTCCTTTTTCGCGTCTTTTTCAATTGAGGTTTCCGTCATCGAAAACCCGGGCGTAATTTCTTTGAGCATTGAATCCATTCTGCCTGGATGACGATGCGGCACTTGCGAAAACGCCGCGAACGGCAATCCGAACAACAATACTAAACTTCCAACAACAAATCTGTTTTGATAAATTTTCATTTTGATAGATCTAAATTTCTTCGACACAAAAATTCCGGCTTCTGAGGTTTGACGCTCAAATCGCCGAAATTTGCGTTTCGGGTTTGAAAAGAGTTGCCGCTTTTCTTGAAAAAGATCCCTGTTTCTATCTCCATGACTTATTTTCAATAATGTGAATATAGTTGCTCCGTTCGTAGGCGGTCGGGTCGGGAACGTGTAGCTGGCTCATAATACCTTTGAAAGAGTCAACAGATTTGAACGGCATTTCCTGCATATAACGCTCAAGGTCGTCAAGGATGTCTTTGATCCACGGAATTCCGTGCTTTAGCAAGGCTGACGCACACATCCCGACATCGGCTCCGGCAAGGAGATATTTGATCAATTCTTTCGCGCCGTGAACTCCGGTTGTCGCCGCAAGTGAAACAGGAATTCGTCCATACAGAATCGCGATCCAAAGAAGCGGCAGACGGATCTCTTCGGGATGGCTCAAACTCAAATTCGGCAAAACCTTTAAGTCATTTATATCAAAATCGGGTTGGTAAAAGCGGTTGAAAAGAACCAGCGCATCGGCACCGGCGACAAGCAGTTGTTGCGCCATATTTCCGATCGAAGAAAAATACGGATTTAATTTGACGGCGATCGGAATATTGACAGTTTCGCGCACCGCGCGGACAATATCGAGATAGCGTTTTTCAACATCATCCGATTTCAGATGAATATCCGCCGGAATGAAATAGACATTGATCTCAAGCCCGTCCGCACCGGCTTGTTCGATATCGCGCGCATATTCGATCCAGCCTTCGGGCGTGATCCCGTTCAGACTAGCGATGATCGGGATCCTTGTCCGCTCTTTGGCTTCTCGGATGATCTCAAGATATTGTGTCGTGCCGACGGCGTAATCCTCAAGATCAGGGAAGAAATCCGATGCTTCGGCAAATGAATTGGTCGTGGATTGATAGACCCGTTCAAATTTGGCGGATTCCGCCCGGATCTGCTCTTCAAAAAGCGAAAATAAGACAACCGCGCCGGCGCCGGCATCTTCCATCGCCAGAATATTGTCAATTTTTTGCGACAAAGGGTTTGCGGAAACGACCAGCGGCGACCGCAAAATCAAACCCATATATGTTGTAGTTAGATCAGACATTTTTCACCTATCTATTGCCTAAAAAACAGGCTGAAACGAACTCGCGCCAAATCCGGCCATTTCTTCGTATGTTTTCCAGCGCAGATCAACTATCTCCTGTGCCAGTTTGATCAATTTCTCGGCTTCCTGCGGCTGAGTTTGAGTCAGAACCTTATAGCGCAATTCGTTGTAAGCGTAATCTTTCAAGGAAATTGTCGGTTTTGGCGAATCAAGCACGAACGGATTTTGGTTATTCTTTCGCAAAACCGGATTGTAACGAATAAGCGGAAAATATCCGCTCGCGACCGCTAAATTCTGTTGATGCAACCCCTTCTCCATATCAATACCGTGGGCAATGCAATGACTGTAAGCCAAAATCAAAGACGGCCCGTTGTAGGCTTCCGCTTCACGCATAGCCAGCAGAGTTTGTTGGGGATTCGCGCCCATCGCGACTTGTGCGACATAAACATTGCCATAGGAAATCGCCTGCATCGCGAGATCTTTTTTGCCGACCCTTTTTCCAGCTGCCGCAAATTTTGCAGTCGCGGCGGTCGGCGTCGCTTTTGACATCTGCCCGCCCGTATTGGAATAAACTTCGGTGTCAAGCACCAAAACGTTGATGTTTCGTCCGCTGGCCATCGCGTGGTCGAGTCCGCCGGCGCCGATGTCATAAGCCCAACCGTCGCCGCCGATCAGCCAAATGCTGCGGTGAACAAGCTGATCCGCCACCGAAAAAAGATGTTTCGCTTCCGTTGCGTCAATCTGTAAAAGCTTTTCTTTTAACATTTTAACGCGCTGACGCTGCGCATTGATCTCGCTTTCCAGAATCTGCGGAGCATTTATTAGCTCATCAACCAACTCAACGCCAAGCTGCGGTTTCATGGTTTCCAATAATTGATGCGCGATGCCGAGATGTTTGTCAGTCGTCATCCGCATTCCCAAACCGAATTCGGCATTGTCTTCAAAAAGCGAATTTGACCAGGCCGGACCCTGACCCTGAGAGTTCGTGGTCCATGGAGTGGTCGGTAAATTTCCGCCGTAGATCGAAGAACACCCCGTCGCGTTGGCGACCACCAGTCGATCGCCGAAAAGCTGCGTCAAAACCTTGATATACGGAGTTTCGCCGCAACCCGCACACGCTCCGGAAAACTCAAAATAGGGTTCTAAAAACTGGATGCCGTGGACGGTTGAATAATTAACGGTTGGCTTTTCATTGATGGGAAGTTCTTCAAAAAACCGGAGTTTTTCGCGTTCCGGTTCGAGATCTTTCGGCTTATCGGCAAGATTTATCGCCCGCCGGTTGCCGTTTACGCGGTCATCAACCGGGCACACTTCGTAACATAAATTACAGCCCGTGCAATCTTCCTGATAAACTTGCAGCGTGTATTTCGTATCGGGAAATCCGCGGGCATTGATCGGGGCGGTTTTGAAATCCTGGGGCGCGTTTTCAAGGTATTCGCTGTGATAGAATTTGGCGCGAATGACGCTGTGCGGGCAGACAAAACCGCAATTTCCGCATTGGATACAAAGGTCCGGTTCCCAGACGGCGATCCGACTTGAAATATTGCGTTTTTCCCATTTCGAAGTACCGCTCGGATAAGTTCCGTCGATCGGCATCGCGCTGACGGGAATCGTATCACCGTAACCGGCGATCATTATTTGTGTCACGCGGCGGAAAAAGTCGGGCGCTTTATCCGTAAAATTGGCGGTGGCGGCGTCTGCCGCCGTAACTTTCTCGGGGATCGTCACTTCAAAAAGATTTTCGAGCGTTTGGTCAACCGCGACGAAATTCTCTTCAACCACCGCTCGTCCTTTTTTGGAATACGTTTTTTCGATCGCTTTCTTGATCTGTTCGATTGCTTCAGCGGGCGGAAGAACGCCTGAAAGTTTGAAAAAACAGGTCTGCATGATCGTATTGATCCGGCCCGCCATGCCTGTTTTTCGTGCGACATCGGTCGCATCGATCACAAAAAGTTTGATGTTTTTGTCAAGAATTGCCTGTTGAACATTTTGCGGCAGTTTGTCCCAAACGTCTGTTTTGCCGTATTGCGAATTGAGCAAAAAGGTCGCGCCCGGTTTTGCAAAAGCGAGCATTTCTTCTTTTTCGACAAAGTTAAACTGATGACAGGCGATAAAATCAGCCGCCGTGATCAGATACGGCGCTTTGATCGGATTTTTACCAAATCGCAAATGCGAAACCGTTTTGGCGCCTGATTTTTTTGAATCATAAACAAAATAACCCTGCGCAAAAAGGTCTGTATTTTCGCCGATGATCTTGATGCTGTTTTTGTTTGCACCGACCGTGCCGTCGGCGCCGAGTCCGAAAAACAGGGCTTGTGTCCAGTCCGATTCATCCAGTGCAAATGAATTATCAACCTCTAAGCTGGTAAAACCGACATCATCATTGATCCCGACCGTGAAATGATTTTTCGGTGCTCTCGATTTCAGGTTGTCGAAGACCGCCTTGACCATCGCCGGCGTAAATTCTTTGGACGAAAGACCGTATCGCCCGCCACTGATTTTCGGCATTTCTGAGATTTTATCGCTTGAAAAGGCTTCCATCAAACTGATCATGACGTCCTGATAAAGCGGTTCGCCGGTCGCGCCGGGTTCTTTTGTACGATCCAAAACGGCGATGTTCATTGTTGATTTGGGAATAGCGTTAATGAGATCTTCCGACGGAAACGGGCGATAGAGAGAAATCTGCAAAACGCCCGTTTTTTCACCTGTTCTTGCAAGAAAGCCGGCAGTTTCGGCGGCCGTTTCAACGCCCGAACCCATAATCACGATGACGTTTTCGGCATCCTCTTCGCCGAAATACCTGACGGTCGAGTAATTTCTTCCGGTCAGTCCGGCAAATTTCCGCATTTCATCTTTTAAGATCGCCGGAACCGCCGTATAAAAAGGATTGACGGTTTCGCGTCCCTGAAAATAAACATCGGGGTTTTGTGCCGTTCCGCGAATAAAAGGCCGGTCGGGATTAAGTCCGCGATTGCGGTGGGCGATCACCAAATCATCAACGATCATCGCCCGGATCTGGTCGTCGGAAAGAAAGTTGATCTTGTTGACTTCGTGCGATGTGCGGAAACCGTCGAAAAAATGAATGAACGGAATTCGCGCGCGCAGCGTCGCTGCCTGCGCGATCAACGCCATATCGTGTGCTTCCTGCACGCTAGCCGAAGAAAGCATCGCAAAACCCGTCGTCCGCGCCGCCATCACGTCCTGATGATCGCCGAAAATCGAAAGTGCCTGTGCGGCAAGTGAACGAGCGGCAACATGAAAAACTGCCGCTGTTAATTCACCGGCGATCTTATACATATTCGGCAGCATCAGCATCAAGCCCTGCGAGGCGGTGAAGGTCGTGGTCAAAGAACCGGTCTGCAAAGCGCCGTGAACTGTCCCGGCAGCTCCGCCTTCGCTTTGCATTTCAATCACTTCGGGAATGTTTCCCCAAATATTCTTGATGCCCTTCGCCGACCATTCATCCGCAAATTCAGCCATCGCGGACGAAGGCGTGATCGGGTAGATCGCACAAACTTCATTGACGCGATATGCGACATAAACCGCCGCTTCATTGGCATCGAGAGTCACAACATTTTGCTTTTCATCTTTCATGGTTGCGTTTTACCTTATTTCCCTGATTCGGGTATCATATCTATCGCATGACACGGACATTGCTCGTAACAGGTGCCGCAGCCGGTGCAAAGACTGTAGTTGAATTTGTACCTTTTGCCCGTTCCGAGTTTGATGATCGCGTCTTCGGGACACGCGCCGTAACAACCGTCGCATTCAAAGCAATTGCCGCACGAAAGACAGCGCTGCGCTTCATATTGAGCTTCTTCGGGCGTGTAACCCGCGACGATCTCGTCGAATCCGGCGGCGGCGATTTCAGGCTCTAAATGACTTTGCGGTTTTGGCGGTGCGCTGGTGCGATACCAGACGTGAAGCTGTTCGATCTGAACAAGCGGATTATTGGGAGATTTTTCGTAAGTTTTCTGACCGTTTAGCCAGGCATCAATGTTTCGCGCGGCTTTTTTGCCATGTCCGGTCGCGATCGTCACCGAGCGCTCGCTCGGAACCATATCGCCGCCCGCGAAAATTCCGTCGTGTCCGGTCATCATTTGAGAATTCACGACAACCGTCCCATCCGGCTCGAATTCAATGCCGGAAATACCTTTCAGAAAATCGGTTTCGGTATCCTGACCGAGTGCGAGGATCAGCGAATCGGCTTCGAGCGTTTCAAATTCGCCGGTCGGGACCGGTTTACCGTCAACGATATTCATTTTTTCGACCGTGACGGATGTTGATTCAAGATTCTTGATCGTCCGCAGCCAATGGATCTTGATGCCTTCGCTGAGGGCTTCGTCGGCTTCAAAATCGTGTGCCGGCATATGTTCGCGGTCGCGCCGGTAAATGATCAGAGCTTCTTCGGCGCCGAGCCGTTTGGCGGTTCGCGCCGCATCCATCGCGGTATTTCCGCCGCCGTAGATCGCAACACGCCGGCCGATCTGCGGTCGCGCGCCGAGCTCAACCTCTTTCAAAAAGCTGACGGCATCGAGAATTTTGCCCGCATCACGTGCCGGAATCGTCGTCTTTTTGCCGATGTTTGCGCCGATCGCGATAAAAACCGCATCAAAACCACCCGCATCTTTTTCGGCAAGAATATCCGACACTTTGTAATTCAAACGAAATTTCACACCCAGATCTTCAATTCGCTTGATCTCCGCTTGTAATATCTTGCGCGGCAGACGATACGCGGGAATTCCGAAATTCATCATCCCGCCGGCAACCGGCCCGGCTTCGTAAATACTTACATTGTGACCTAAACGCGCCAGATGATAGGCGGCCGAAAGTCCGCTCGGTCCGGCGCCGATGACCAGAACATTCTTGAGACTACGATTGCGCGGTTTTGTAAATTTCCAGTCTTCGGTAATCGCCATATCGCCCAATAATCGTTCGACCGCATGAATACTGACGGAACTATCGAGTGCGCTGCGATTACACGCCGGTTCGCACGGGTGATAGCAGACGCGGCCGTGAATCGCCGGCATCGGATTTTCTTCCGTCAGTTTTTGCCACGCCTCGAAATAATGACCCGATTGTGTCAATGAAAGCCACGATTGAATATCTTCGCCGGCCGGACAGGCATTATTGCAGGGCGGAAAAAAATCAACATAAAGCGGGCGCTGACTCCGTGTCGGACCGGTTCCTGAGCCGTGTTCTTTCAGGTCAGTTTTAGTAGTTAGGTCTGTTTTTAGAAAAGTCATAGTCTTTTTCCAACTTATGAATAATCAGATTAAACAAAAAATCGGGATAGAACTGTGACTCAAATCACTCAAGTTGTGAAAAAAACTGCGATTGATGGATGAAGAGAAAATGACGGAAGAAAAAAATTACAGCAAAACGCGCTCCTTAACTCTCAAATAAGTTTGAAGAAGTTTCGGCGCGAGCGTCGAGGCTGTTTTTCGGGCATAACTTCTTCGGTTATTCGTATAAACCTTGCAGATCTAAAATCTCAATGCCGACGAGTTTATTGTCGGCATCGAAATCGCGGGTTATGCCGTTTTCATAATCGCTTTTACTTATAATCGATGCTTTTGTTGAATATTTCAAAAAAAGCGCATCGGCTTCGGCATTGTAATTAGCGGAAAGCGGTTTTCGGTGTGGCAGTTTTACGCGCTTTAATGCTAGTTCGAGCAGTTCGGATTCTGAAATTAAAACTCCTGTTTCCATATTATTAAATTTTCGTTATATTCATTTTCAATCGTCGCCGTAATGATAAAACCGTCTGTTTTGGATAATTCACGATAAACAACGTGAAGCCATCTTTTGCGCCCAAAATTGATAACGGCAACTTTCGATTTATGATGACCACGCAAAACAAACTGCGGATTTTCCACCGCATTGAGAACAGCTTCCATATAACCGCTCATATACGAACGATTGAAAACGATATGTTCATACCATCGTTCATCGGTTAAGCGGATAGGAACTCCGTTAATAGATTTTACTACAGATAAAATCATTAAGACAAAAATTTTTACAGCAAACCGCGTTCTTTAACTCTCAAATAGGTTTCGAGCAGTTTCGGCGCGAGCGTCGAGGTCGTTACGTCGAGCATTCAATGACTCGTTTGTTTTACGCTACGGTGCAGGTATTTCTAAATCCTGGCAAATCTTCCGCGCTAAAAAGTCATTGATTTCACGATGTCGCGGAACCGCCGTTGTTTTCTTTTTCGCCCGATTGGCATAAACCGTGTGATTGCCGCCTTCACGAAGCATTTCGCACCCGTGGCTTTCCAAATGACGAATGAGGTCGCGCCGTTTCATACCGCTGCCATCAGTAACCGTTCACGAATAACGTCTGCGCCGACCAGCGATTCCTCCGCAAGCTGACGGTTGGCTTCCAAAACAAGTTCAATCGCTTCTTTCAAATTTTCGCGGGCTTCTTCCAGAGTATCGCCCTGCGTATTCGCTCCGGGCAATTCCTCAACATAACCGATATAGCCTTCCGGCACTTTTTGAAACACGGCAGTTAAAGTAAATTTCATGATCTTTTTCTCCTTTTCAGAGTTTAGCATGACAGGATTTATCGCCCAACTATTTATTGGTACAAGCGCAGTTTAAAGCAAACCGCGTTCTTTGACTCTCAAATAGGTCTCGAGAAGTTTCGGCGCGAGTGTCGAGGTCGTCACGTCGAGTGCCAGACCGCCGAGCGTTTCGACCGAGCGGAGCGCGGCTTCGCGTTGGTGGATGATCTCTTCCGCCGCCGATTGGACAAAGACTTCTTTTAAGTCTTTCGGAACTTCGCTGACCGTCGCGTTCAGATCGCGGTCGCCGATCGTCACGACTAAGGGAAGATGGCGCGGGCGCAAGAGTTTGAGTGAATTTATTAATTCTTTGGAAGATTCCTTGTCAACCAGATCGGTTAAAATGACGACGAAAGCGCGTTTTTTCGTGGTTGACGCGATGTGTTGAAAAGCCCTTGCATAAGAAGGTTCGATCAATTCGGGTTCGAGATCGTGCAAGGCTTCGAGAACCGCGTCGAGATGTTCGACACCTTTTTTCGGCGGCAGATATTTCTTCACACGTCGTCCGAAAACCATCAGACCGCAATTGTCGCCGGCGCGCGCACAAGCCGACATCATCGCGAGTGAAGCGTGAATTGCCGTGTCGAATTTCGTTTCGTCGCTGATGCGCCCGGTCATCAGGCGTCCCGCGTCAAGCGCGATGATTATGGTTTGGTCGCGTTCGATCTGATATTGACGCGTGATGAGTTTCGAGCGCCGGGCCGTTGCCGTCCACGAAATATGGCGAAGCTCGTCGCCGCGCACGTAATCGCGCATTGATTCAAACTCGCGCCCTTCGCCGCGCCTGACCGATTTGCGCTGAATCGCGAGAAAGCTTTGCGCGCCGAGCGCTTTGAGTTCCATTTCGCGGGCGCGCCGCATATTCGGATAGACCTTGACGGCTTGCGCTTCGCCTAAATCCGTCTGACACCAGATCAAACCTAATTTGGAAAGATAACGGACGGCGGTTTTGCCGAATTTATAATTTCCGCGCTTTGGCGGCGTCAGAACGTAAAAGAAGTCGGCGAAAGTTTGCGCGGCAACTGTAAATTCCGATTCGCGCTTGCCGTCCAGATTCATTTCGGGCGGATATTCGTCCTTTAGTTTTAAATGGATCGCGCGCGGCGTCGCGTTTTCGACCTTCAAATGCACTTTATTTGCATCGCCGATCGCAAAACGGCGTTCAAACGAGCGCGTCACCGTGAAATCTTCGGGCAATTTGCGGCTGATAAAATAATCAACGATCGCCGCGGCAAACAAAAAAATATCAAAGCCGAAAACGATCGTCCTGAGAAACGGCAAATTCCACGAGAGCGCGAGCGGAATAAGCCCGAGCGCGAGCAGTATGTAAAATCTTCGTGAGAACACAAATCGCATAATTTCAGTTGATTATACCGAATTATTTGCCTACGAAACACGCGAAAAAAACGAAAAAAAGACAAAACAAAAACTTTATTTCTTATTTTCGTGTTATTCGTGTGTTTCGTAGGCAAAATTCGGTTTATAATTCCGACCAGCTTTATGAATACAGTCGGCGAATATGTGCAGGAAGCGGCGGATTTTATGAACGGCGGTTCGTATCTGCGAGCCGTTGCGCCGACCGCTCTGGCGATCGAGGCAACAATGCGGAAAGAGTTTGAGAAAGATGCGCTTTCCGAAGACGATTACAAGCGGTTCTTAAAACAAAACTGGCCGCTCATAACCTTTATGGGAATGCCGCACGCCTTGCCGCTGCCGATGAATGTTCCGTTCGGGTTAAAACGAATCGTACCGCAATTTAACGTCCATCACGGCGCGGAAGAAATTATTTTATTTGTTATCCGCGAAACCTTGAAATCCGGTAGAATACCGCCGGAATTCGCGTTCAATTCGAGCGGCAGATTTGAAATAAAAGACAATAAACTCCTGCTCCCGCGCGGACTTGTCAACGGACTTTTAGGCAGCGTGATCTTTCACCCGGTCAATCGCGGTGAAACGATCGGCGAAAAATACTGGATGAATATCTCGGATTTCAAAATGTTCATCTCCGAACTCTGGGGCAGAAATGATCTCGCCGAACGCATTATGAAGTTTTATCGTGAAAGAGATTGAAAAATTGTTGTGAAATACTAATTTTTGCGATAAATTACGTTTGATGGAATTGCTATTTGAATGGGACGAAAATAAAGCCAAGACTAATTTGCAAAAGCACAAGGTTAGTTTTGACGAAGCTAAAACTATTTTTAACGACCCGTTACTGATAGCTTTTCCGGATGATTATCATTCAGAGGAGGAAGAACGGCTTATTAGTATCGGGATTTCAACCGATAACCGAACTTTGTTAATTGTTCATCCTGAGCAAGATAAATCAGAAAACGAAATTATCATCAGAATTATCAGTTGCCGGAAAGCAACTCCGTCAGAAAGAGAAATTTATGAACAAGGCGAATAAAGAAATGCGCGACGAATACGATTTCAAAGGGAAAAAAGGCGTGCGCGGAAAATATCACGAGGCTTTCAAAAAAGGTTATTCAGTTCGCGTTTACAAAGAAGACGGAAGTATTGACGAACAATATTTTGCTTCGATCGAAGCTGACGTGCATAAATATTTTCCAAATTCGGAAGCCGTCAACGAGGCTTTACGTTCTTTGATCAAGCAGTAGCCAATTTCGGACTGTTCGGGCGAAAATACGCGAACGTCCAAAAAATACAAAAGACCGCAATCGCTAAAACGCCGAACAATAACGCGGAAGGCTGATAAATCTCGTTGAAAACAATCACGGCAAAAGCGGTGGCGACGACGCGCAGGTTTTCCGAGATCCAAACCCAGCTTTTAGCTTCCAAAATTCCGCTCC
>JANLTD010000157.1:0-3552 GCA_031362765.1 Acidobacteriota bacterium
GACATTCAAACCTTCGAGAACAACAAGTCGTCCGCCGCTCTCCGCTCCTAAACGCAAGGGTTTCAAAATGAACTTATTCGGGTCATCGGTGGCGGCAAAAGCAATTTGCCGATTGCCCAGGTTTTGCACGGCGGCCGAAGAAATCACCGGCATCGTCTTTTCCGCCGTTCCCAGCGAGCCGAAGGCGACATTAACATACATTCCGATCTTAAAGATCTGCCCCGGATTTTCGAGTTCGATGCGCACTTGCGAGGTGCGGGTTGCTTGATTGAGATTCGGGTCAATATACGAAACCCGCCCGCGAAAAAGTCTGTTGGGATAGGCGTCTGACGTAACACTTGCGCCGCTTCCCATTTGAAGCCGTGCAAGGTCTTTTTCATAAACCTGCGCGATCACCCAAACGTTTGAAAGATCTGTTACCTTCATCAATTCCTTATTGGCTTCGAAGATTTCCCCCTGATTGATACTGCGGCTCGTGATAGTGCCCGAAACCGGCGCCGTCAGAGCGATTTCCGAGCTGATCTGCGAAGGAGAGCGAAGCGCGTTGACTCTTTGTTCCGAAAGACCGAGCAAGATCAATCTTTGCTTTGCCGAACTGAGCTCCGATTCGGCAGTTCTCTGTTTGACAGCTGCTTGTTCAAATTCCGAATTGCTGACCGGATTTATTTGAGCGACTTGCGAAGCCCGATTAAATTGTTTGCGCGATTGTTCCTCTTCGGCTTCGGCGGTTTTAAGTTTCGTACGGTCTTGTTCGAGTTCTTCACGGCTTGCCGCTCCGATTTCGACGAGTTTTACCGTTCGGTTGTAGCGGCGTTGAGCCTCATCGAGTTCCGCTGTCTTTGTTTTTAATTTGGCTTGCGCTTCGTCTGATTCGGCGCGGCTGACCGGGTTGATTTTCAGGAGTTTCGAGGCGCGCAGGTAATTTTGCCGCGCCGTTTGAGCTTCGGTTTGGAGAGAAAGAAAGCGCGATTGAGCCGCCGCAAGTTCGTCGCTGAAAACGACGGCGATCGTTTGACCTTTGCTGACGTTCTGCCCAAGTTCAGCATTGACCCGCCGAACAACGCCGCCGACCAGCGATAGAACGGGCGTTTCGCCGTAAGCATTCGGCGCGACAACGCCGGTCGAGACGGTCGTCATCGCTTCGCTCGACAGAGTTTCGCCGACGGTTTCGATTTTTAGTCCGATGCGTTCCGATTGTTCCGGCTGGAGCGTGATGGTTTGTTCTTCGCTGGTTGGCGAAGTTTGCTGATTGCCGGTTGGCTCAAACGAAGTTGTGCGCGGCGCAGGCACAGGTTTTCCGCCTTCCCGATTGCGGAAAATCCAAAAGACGGACGCTCCCAAAACTACGACACCAAGTATCGCCAAAGCAATGAACATCGGCTTGCGGCTTTTTGGGGGAACGACGCCGTTTTCTTGTTCAATTTCTTCTCCGCTTGCAATAATTTTTTCTTTTTTTTCTTCGTTCATCTTTTTATCAGTTCCGTGGCATTGGTCGCCCGCAAAATTTCGACATTTGACAGATAAGTTTCGAGCTTTGCATCAACCAACTCGTTTTCGATTTCGAGAAACCGGCGCTCTTCGGCGATATAATCCAAAAGGGTTTGTTTGCCGAATTCATAGGTTTGCCAGATAACCTCTAAATTCGCTTTGGCCTGGTCGCGCACGCCGTTTTGAAAGATCGAAAGCGCCCGGACAGCGCGGGTGTAGCGGGCAAACGCGGCGGAGACCTCGCGGCGGATCGTCAATTCGCCAAATTCAATTCGGCGTTTGGCGGCTTCCTGTTCAAAAAGCGCGGACTGGATCGCGCCCTGATTGCGGTTGCGAAGCGGTAGATCAATCTCGACGCCGAAAGTGAAAAAATTAAAAACGCTCTGGACCGGGCGTAAATTTCCGGCGGCGTCAAAACCGCTGACCGGAAAACTGGAATTCATTCTTTGATAACCCGCTTTCACACTCGCGTCAATTCTGCCTTCGGCGCGGGCTTGTTCGAGACGGGCGACGGCAAGCTGTTCAACTGTGCGGGCGCCTCGCAGATCAGGACGGCTTTGCAAAGCGCTGGCGGCCGCATCGGCAACCGGCGGAAGCGAAGCTATCAAATTCTCGAGATCGCCGCGCAGACGAAAGGCGTCTTCGGGTTTCATACCGATCAGATTCCGGAGTTCAAACATCGCCACTTCCACTTTTCCTTCCGTATTTTCACGGATCGAAAGCAAGCGATTGACCTCAACCAAAAATATATTTTGTTCGAGCGGTGCGATTTTTCCTTCGTTGACGCGGGCAGTAACGAGTTCATAGCCCTGTTTTATGATCGCCAAACTTTCTTCGGTCAATTGAAGTTTCTTTATTTGTGCCAAAGTTTCGCCAAACTTTGAGCGCACTTCTGATGCCAGCAGACGTTCCTGATTGGTTAAGGCAAATTCGCGGATTTCCAGCTCGCGCGCTGCAACGGCAATCCGCGCCGCCCGTCGACCGCCGAGTTCGAGCGGCAGCATTCCCTCGACCATCAGACTGTTATCCGTGCCGCCGATCTGTTCCGCCCTGTTCGCCTGGAGTTTCGGATTCGATCGCAAACCCGCTTGCCTGACTAAACTTCTTGCTGAATCGACTTCCTCACGCAACGCCTGAATTTCGCCGTTGTTTTTAAGCGCGAAGGCAACGGCTTCATCAGAGGTCATTCCGTTTTGCAAATCAAGATAGAGCGACAGCGTTTCCGCCTTTTTCGGTACCGGCATTTGAGCTATTGAAGAGATTTGCGCCGCCAGCAACAGCCCGAAGCAAGTCAGTAGAAGATTTTTTTTAGTCAGTTTCAAAAACATTTTCTTATTGGACGATCAATTTGCCGCGTAACATATTCATCCCGCAGGCAAATGTAAATGTACCCTTTTTATTCGGCATAAAATCGATGGTAACCGCGGAGTTCAAAGGCAATTCGCGGCGGATGCCGTAGTCGGAAAAAACCACTTCGGTCGCACACGTCTGCTCTGTCCGGCGCACAAACGTCAGACGAGTCGGAACACCGCGCCTGAGCCGCAAGCTCGACGGCTGATAGCCGTCTCGCCTAATTTCGATGGTTGCCGTTTGAAGTTTGGGGTTGCCGATCTTTCGTTTTGTTTGTGCTTGCGATTGCCCGGCCGAAGCAAAAATCAACAATGTACAAAACGAGAAGCCAATAACTTTTTGGCAAAATTTATTTGATTCAAATTTATTTCTAAAATTCATAGCATTTTTTTCTCCTTTTTTCCGTGTTTTTCCCGCCAAACCATAATCAAAAGTGCGGCAGGCATTAAGATTACCAGTTGCAACAAAGGCAACAGACCGACTTTGATAATCGGCACCATTGGCATCAATTCGCTGTACGACCAGAGCCCGGATCTTTTTCCGGTGAGTTCAAAAATCACCGCCCAAATTGCTCCAAACAGCGCCATTGTAGCGTAGGGTTTCCATCCACTGCCGAGTTCCTGATTTCGTCCAATCCACGCCGCCAAAGCGTAACTTCCGATTGTGACTAACGCATCAATTACGGTCGCCAACGTGCAGAAGACGCTGTTCGAG
>JANLTD010000210.1:0-2050 GCA_031362765.1 Acidobacteriota bacterium
CGGAACAGTCGGGCAAGCGGTCGCCGGAACAAGTTCGACGGGCGGCAATTTTAAGCTTTTGAGCGGCTTTTGGGCCGCGTCGGCAACAGTTTCTGCTCCGCGCCGCTCGCCGTTTGACTTTGACGGCGACGGCAAGACCGACATTTCGATCTTTCGCCCAGCGCCCGCCGAATGGTGGTATTTGAAAAGTTCTGACGGCGGCAATACCGCTGCGCAGTTCGGGCAAACAACCGATAAGGTCACGCCCGGCGACTACACGGGCGACGGACGCAGCGACATCTGCTTCTGGCGGCCGTCAACCGGTTTCTGGTATATCCTGAGAAGCGAAGACGGCTCGTTCTTCTCGTTTCCGTTCGGCACAAGCGGCGACATTCCCGTGCCTGCCGATTATGACGGCGACGGCAAAACTGATGCCGCCGTTTTCCGTCCTTCAAATAATACCTGGTTTATTTTGAATTCATCGGGGACGGGAACGACCATCGCCCCATTCGGCGCGCCGGGCGATCTTCCGGTGACCGCTGATTACGACGGCGACGGAAAATCCGACATTGCGATCTTTCGCCCCGCAGTTGGCGAATGGTGGATTCAGCGCAGCACCGCCGGACTCGTTGCCTTTCAGTTCGGGCAAAGCACTGACAAAGCAGTTCCGGGCGACTATACAGGCGACGGCAAGGCGGATGCGGCTTTTTGGCGACCTTCAACCGGCTTCTGGTTTGTCATCCGTAGCGGAGATAACTCGTTCTTTTCGTTTCCGTTCGGCACAACCGGTGACATTCCCGCTCCCGGCGATTACGACGGCGACGGCAAATTTGACGCAACCGTGTTTCGTCCGTCAAATTCGACGTGGTTTGTCCAACGGACAACCGCCGGAACAGCGATCGTGACGTTCGGCATCGCGAACGATATTCCCGTTCCATCGGTTTTTGTTCGTTAATTTAAGCAAAAGATGGAAATACAAATGTTAAGTAAAGCTGAGTCTTGAGTTGAAATCAAAAAAGAATTGGGACACGGATTTTCACCGATTATGCGAATGAGCGCGGATTCTTTTAATTAATTTTCAGCGAATTATAAAATATTTTCAACAAATCGGCCGATTTTCCGCCCGTATCCGCGAAAATCCGCGTCCCATTTTCTTTTTATTTTATGATCAAGACTCAGGTTAAGTAATGCAAGTAAAATAAGATGCGCCTTTTACGATCGCAGAGGTAAGCGAGTCAGATGGCGGTCGCCAATGGTTGAACTCCCGCTAATTAAAAGTCGAGCTAAACCATTGGCGACCGCCAAACCGTCTTCTGACGCAGAGAACAAAATTCATCTGGGGTAGTTTATTTTTTCGGTTCTACTGGGAATTTAGTGGAGAACATCTTAATTTTAATCACCTTCGGCGGTTGGTTATTTTCAGACCTATTTATCGGGCTTTCCGCGAAGCGGCGCACCGCTTCGCCGCCTCGCGACTTTAGCGCGTGGAAACGATGCAGAGAGAAGGACAAAGGGCGTTTTAACGTCCTTGAAAAAGGCTTGTGCCATTGAATTATGAAGGCTTAAGCCGCAAAAAAGGACTTTAAAACGCCCTCTTGAAAGTTATCATCAAATTAACCGCGCCATAAATAGCGCGGCTAATTGCCGCGAAACGCGGAAAGCCGCTCAAAGCGGCTGGAGTCAGCCTAACTAACGTGTCTTCCACTAAAATACCAGTCGAACCATTTTTTCATTGTTCTAAGTACACCGTAAAATAAATTTTCTACTGAATTTCAAATTTAAAATTTCAGATTTCAATTAAAACATAAATTCGAAACGTAAAAGGTGAGAAAATCAAACATTTGAAAACCAATCTTACAGTGTACTCAGGATCGAAACGTTTTATTTCAGTTTTGCCTCACACTGTTCGATTTTCTGTTTGAGTTCATCGGGCTTTTTCGTGTCCGCCGGAAGAATCGTCCGGTTTTGCTCTAAATCCTGCCAGACGGCAAGACTTTGCTCATAACGATTTTTTGCTTGTTTCCAATTTTCAAGCGGCTTTTCGCTTCGCGCTTGCAGAAAATAATAATCG
>JANLTD010000211.1:0-2416 GCA_031362765.1 Acidobacteriota bacterium
GCCAGATCGATATGGCTTCGGTTTTCTGCAACGACGCGATTCAGCGCGTCGAAGCAAAAGCGAAAAACACGCTCGCGGCGATTGCCGAAGGCGACGAAATGAAAACGATGCTTGTCGCCCTCAAACGCTTTACGAAAAACAATTCACCCGTCAACACGATCGCGGCGCGGCAGCGAATTGCCAACACCTTGATCGCGGCGAATACCTATACGTTTTAGAAATTTCAGATTTCAGATTTCACATTTCAGATTCGTCCGAAGTCGAAAGGCTTCGGATTTTTTTGTTTAGGAATATGTAAAAAATAACTTATAACGATCGTTTAGAGGCGTGTCTGTGACCGCCGGGCAACGCGGTCACAGACCGCTACTAAACGATTTAAGTTTCTTTTTACTGTTATAAGTTATTTTTTACACGTTCCTTAGTCGTTGGTATAAATATGGATAAAGAAAACTTTCAGCTTACCGTTTTTGCGAACGAGATGAAAACAGAGCGGAAATGCCGCTTGCCAAAAGATCGGCGTTTTTTCGGGAAGTCCGATACAACTGTCACCTTCACAAGGTTTACCGCCACAATCAGCGAATTGTTTTCTTGCCGTTTTGAAATTCTTAGCGTAAATTCCCTTCCAACTTGACACTCTATTTTCAATCGCTATTTTTAACAAGCGAACTGCCTCCTGCGAGACCTTGGTTGCTTCGATTACATCAGATGGTTCGATCAGTTCGTTCTCGTCGTATTTTTCAACGGTTATACCAAGTGCGTTTGCTAAGAACGGACTTCTTTTTAAGATTTCGACAACATCACGTGGCAAGAGTTTTGAAATATCATCATCATCATCGGTTTTGTTTAAGAAGAAATTCCAGCTTCCACCATTCCACATCATCATTAAATAATAAAAATTAAAGGGTGAAATCGGATGTTCAAATTGATCATCAATGCTAAGTTGATCCAGTACGTCGCGATCTTCGAGAAAGTCATATTTTGCTTGAGTTTGCTGGTTTTTGAAATCTTTGACGAAAAAATTGCTCGGAACGTCGTTGAGGTCTTTGGTTTCATCGAGTGCCTTGATAAACGACCCGATAAATCTTTTTACTTCGCGTTTGTCATATTCCGCTTTGCTGATAAGTTTGGGCTTCCTTTTCGTAACTTGAGCGTGGACGCTTTGGGCAAACGTCGTCAATGAAAAAATTATCAGTGCGGCAAAAAATATCTTAATGTATTTCGGCGTTGTAAATCTCCGCTCAAAACTAAATAGTGTTAATTGAAATATAGCCTAAATGATTCAACTCGGCAATTATTTTTGGCGGCTAAAGTCATTTTTACAAGTGACGTTAGCCGAAGTTTGACGACTTCCGGCTTTTTTTGCTGAATTCTCAAGAATTTTCTTGACAGCTATAAAAAAAAGTCATAATCTTAACTAGAGTAAAACTTATGCTAATGCAAAGTAAGATCAAAAAATTCAATAAACACAGAAAAGAAAGGTTTTCGCCTTTTGTAATTATCGGCATTAGCATTAGCGTCATTATTCTTTTCGGCGGATGATGACTTTTGGAAGATTGTGGAATCTCTGAGGAAAGTCGTTATCCGAAAGGTAATGACTTTTTTGATTTTATGGCTCGTGAAGATGAAAAAATAGTTATGACAAGCGTTGCAGAATTGCCGGCAGTTGCAAAGGATTTATCCGCTGAGATCGAAGTCGTGCCGCCGCGTGGGGCGGAAATTCTCGTTCGTGGTTTGATCAAAAACGGCGTTGACACGGTTTTCGGACTTCCGGGCGGCGCGGTTTTGCATATTTATGACGAGATCTGGCGGTTCCGCGATGAAATTACGCATTATCTGGTACGTCATGAGCAAGGCGCGGTGCACGCGGCGGAAGGTTACGCGCGGGCGACGGGAAAAGTCGGCGTCGCGCTCGTCACGTCGGGGCCGGGCGCGACGAATGCCGTGACGGGAATCGCGACGGCGTATATGGATTCGATCCCGCTCATCGTCATCACCGGACAAGTTCCATCGACGATGATCGGAACGGATGCTTTTCAGGAAGTTGACACGTTCGGCGTAACGCTGCCGATCGTCAAACACAGTTATCTCGTGCGGGATGTCCGCGACCTTGAAGCGATCATTGACGAAGCGTTTCAGATCGCCAAATCGGGCAAACCGGGACCGGTCGTGATTGATATTCCGAAAGACATCACGGCGCAGCTTTGCGACGATCCGCGCCGGATTCACGCCGAATATTTGTTTGAATCGAGCCCCGCGCCGATTGACGAAGCGGCGCTCGAACTCGTCGTTGAAAGATTGATTAGCGCAAGGCAGCCGGTTTTTTATGTCGGCGGCGGCGTCGTCACGGCCGACGCGGCGGACGATCTGATGAAGGTGGTCGAAATTTTGAAGATGCCGGTGACCCCGACCTTGATGG
>JANLTD010000228.1:0-2576 GCA_031362765.1 Acidobacteriota bacterium
CCGCCGTTCATTTAGCCGATACCGGGTTTGTTGATGCCGAACTGATGATTGCCGCTCAAAACCAGTATGAGATTTGTTTGGTCCGTCGCATCTTGACCAGCAATGGCAAACGCGAAATAATCCAAAGTTTTCGGGCGAGAATTTTTCAATTGACTGGAAGCAGGAAAAAGCAGTATGTCCGGCAGGTCAAACGAGTTCAAGTTGGACGGATACGAAGACCGAAACTGCCAAGCCGGTGGTCAAAATCAAATTCTCGACTAAGGATTGCCAAGTTTGTCCGTTTCGATCTGATTGCACAAAAAGTAAGATTGCTCGGAGAACATTGACAATTCTACCCGAAGAGCAGTTCGAGATGCAGCGTGTCGCCCGTGAAAGAGAGAAAACTTCGGAGTACAAACGTGAATATCAGCGGCGTTCGGGGATCGAAGGAACGATTTCACAGGCAGTCAGAGGCTTTGGAATGCGCCATTCGAGATACATCGGAGCGGCGAAAACTCAATTACATAACGTGATGACGGCGACGGCAATTAATTTCGTAAGACTTAATAAGACCTGAGTCCTGAGTTGAAATTTAAGTGTAAGAAATTATGTTAGCAAAACACAATTTGTAGTCTAACATCTTTAATTTCAACGTATTCCACAATCCATTCCAACTTCTTGAATAAACTCTGGTCGCAAACCTTTCCCATAATGAGCTAAACACTCCCTCAACTCTTTCCCGAATCATCGAATGGATTATTTTCAATCTCTGCTCGGCTATATCCGCCCTCGTTAAAAACAAAACTCCTTCTTCTTCATACATTTCCAGTTGAAACTTCTCTCCTCGATAACCCAAATCGGCAATCGCCACACTTCCTTCTTCCAGTAAACTTACCAACCTTCTAGCTCCTTCGCGGTCATCATAACCGGTCGGCAACAGAACTGCTCCGACGATTTGCCCACTTCCGGTTGATAAAACGTGCAATTTGAAACCGAAAAACCAGCCTTTCGTGCCTTTCCCAAAATATGCTCCCTGATCTCGCAGTAAATTGACTCGTCCGTGACGAATCGGCTGACACATTGGAATCGGAAAGGAATCAATGAGATAAATCTCCTCTAAATCTCTGATATTCAATGGCACATTTTCTAATATCGCACCCATCTGAAAACTCAATTGATGCCATCTATGGAGCCATTGTTTATAACTGGGCAAGTGTGGAAAAGCCTTTGGATCATTAGCTTTAACCAACAAATATGTCCGTTTCAAAGTGGCACAGCCAAAATAACTCTGCATCATCGCAACGGCAATAATTTCGGCATCGGTGCATTTGGGCTGATTATTTGATTTTCTCCAATTGCCTCCATTTTTCTCGCTTTTGAGACCATCATCCGCCAAACAATAGACTAAAATTAGTTGCTCACTTATACTCAACATTGTGTAATCTCCTTGTTTTCGAGTAGTTTATTTTTCCAAAATCATTCTACTCATTTTTTGGAGATTACATAATTTTCAACTCAGGACTCAGGTTAATAAGTGGCTGCGTGAAGTACCAATAGTCAAAACCAGGCAGCCGTTATTTGCCAGAGTAATCAGACAAGCGAGGGCGTTATAACCAATTCGCCAGCAGTATCAAAAGTGCGGATGACCCGCTTTTTTCTGCTCTCCAAAACAGACAAATTTGAATCAATTTATGAGAAAAACGTCTTAAAAAGGTTGCTTAGAGTAAAAAAATGAGCCTTTGTGCCTAATACCCCTGATACCCTAAGTAAAATGACAAAGTTTATTTTGAAGAGCGTTGGGAGTTATGCCATATTATGCAAATCAAGCCTAAGCTGAAATAAACAAAGAATCGTAAAAATACCAGCGTAACAAAAAGATTATGGTATTGTCCGGGCAACAAATTATCTAATAAGTGAAAGGTGGAAAAAATTGAATACGCAACTGTGAACAACCACAACCCAAATAGAAAGGACGGACGTAAATTGATTGTGCCTTTGTCCGAAAGCGATAAGCCCATTTTACTTGAAGAAGAGAAAGTTTTTAGCATTTCGCTTTGTTGAACGCAGATAAAATGAAAGGGAATTAAGATGAAAATAACCCCGAGTGGCAAAAAATAAATCAGGGAATTTTTCAAGAAAGCGGCAAACGCCGGTTGTGTTTGAAAACTTGCAGCAGTAATCGGCTCGTTTGGGAGAAAGTATGACATTGCCAAACACGCTAGAATTGTTCCGCCGACAAAAAATGTCAAGCCGATAAACAATACGTTGCGCTTTTCTTGTCGAACGAGATTTTCAATCCAAGTTAATCCAACAAAACTCGTGGCGGCAATCCATAAGATTAGCGGAATGCCTAACCACAAAGCAATTGTCCCGAAGCGGTCAAATTGGTAAGCGATTTCTAGCAGAAGCGCAATCCAAAACAGCAAACCATAGAGCAAACTGTTGATTAAGATGTATGCCAAGTGACGGCTGAAAGATTTTTGTAAAATTGGTTTCTCGAAATTCGGGATTGTTATATTTTCAGTTGTTTCATAAACGTCGTGAATAAAAACATAGCCTTTTTTAGACACCGTTTTGATAAAGCGCGAATTCATTGC
>JANLTD010000268.1:0-4102 GCA_031362765.1 Acidobacteriota bacterium
AGATACGAATCATTCTCGACAATTAAGAGGTTTGGTCATGGCTGAAAAAGGTTATCTGACAAGGGGTATCACCAAACAGTTAAACAAATGGAGCGAAAGTCAGGACAGCGAAGCCGACAACGCCGTACTCGAACTTGTCTATCACGAATTGCATCGGCAAGCGCATCGTTACCTGCAAAAAGAGCGTGCCGGGCATACGCTTCAGACAACTGCCTTGGTGAATGAGGCATATCTCAAATTAATTCAGCAAAAATCGGTCGCGTGGGAAAGCCGTTCGCATTTTTTCGCCATTGCCGCGACGCTGATGCGGCGGATTTTGATTGATTATGCCAAAACCAAACATCGCGTCCGGCGCGGCGGTGCAAATGAAGACTTACCGCTTGAAAATGCTTTAACGATTGCGGTCAGCAATTCAGATTTTGATTTATTGGAACTTGACGAAGCCTTGACGCGTCTTGCTGAAAAGGAAGAATATCTCGCCAAAGTCGTCGAACTAAGATTCTTTAGCGGGTTGGATGTCGTCGAAACGGCGGAAGTTCTTGGCATTTCCGAATCAACCGTCAAACGTGATTGGCAAATGGCAAAGGCTTGGCTGCACCGTGAACTAACGAAATAATAAAAAAGAGGCGAATTTTTCAGTCGGGTATAGCATTTGACGAAATAAATTTGAGCTGTAATCTACGAAAATGTCGCGCTAATTATTAGAAGTTTGTGTTAACAGACAAAAATGGCAGACGTAAAATGGCAAAAAGTAAGAGAAATTTTTGATTCTGCTCTGCGAAGCAATCCCGAAGATCGCCGAAATTACATCATTAAAGCCTGTGATGGAGATAAATCTCTACTTACGGAAGTCGAATCGCTTATTTCATCGCTCGACAGTGCCGAAAGTTTTATGGAAAAGCCGGCTATCGCCAAAGTTGTCGAGACAATTGAAAACAACAGTAACAAACTCACAAAAGGCAACTGTCTAAGGCATTATGAAATCGTCAGAACAATTGGCACGGGTGGAATGGGCGAAGTTTATCTGGCCAAAGACAAAAAACTCGAACGTCCGGTTGCCATCAAAATTCTCAACGAACAATTTAGCCGACACGAATCGAATCTCAAACGGTTTATCTTGGAAGCAAAAGCCGCTTCAGCTTTGAATCATCCGAACATCTTGACGATTTATGAATTCGGCGAAGCGGAAGAGGCGCATTTTATCGTTTCGGAATTCATCGAAGGCGAAACGCTGCGAGAAATCATACGAGCTTCAAGACTGAGTTTGGCGGAGATTCTCGACTTTTCAATCCAAATTGCCGGCGCACTTTCCACTGCTCACAAAGCTCATCTCGTTCACCGCGATATAAAACCCGAAAACGTGATGATTCGTCCTGACGGTTATGTAAAGATTTTGGATTTCGGTCTGGCAAAACTTATTCAGCCAAAACAGGCATTGGTCGGGTTTGAAACTGAAACCGCCAACAAAAACGAAACGGCAAAGGGCGTGATAATGGGAACAGTTAATTATATGTCGCCCGAACAGGCAAAAGGCAAAAATATTGACGAGCGGACAGATATTTTTAGTCTTGGCGGTATGATTTATGAAATGATTGCGGGTAGAGCGCCTTTTGCGGGTGATTCGATGTCGGAAACATTTGCCAATTTGATAAACACAGAACCACCACCGCTTTCAAGTTTTGCCCCCAATCTGCCGAACGAATTGCAACAAATCATTTCTAAAATGCTCTGCAAAAATCGTGAAGAGCGTTATCAAACGATGAATGAACTTCTCACAGATTTGAAGGATTTGAAAAAAAATCAGACATTGGGAGAAAAAATAGAACACTCCGGCTCGTATGACACTCCCGAAACTAAAAGTTTGAAAGCAACGACGGGTAAAACAACCCTTCAAACCTCCGAAACGCAAAATAGCTTATCTCAGCAAAATAAACAGCATAAATTGCTTGCCGCATTTGTGTTTGGCGCATTGCTTGTGGCATTAACGGGCGTTGTAGCAATTTGGAAAAACAACTCTCAAAATCGAAATCAGTCATCAGCGGACGTGTTGGCTTCGTTGCGAATCAAACCGTTGATTAGTTGGGATGGCGAGGCGGGCGAAGGCGATGCCGGAGCCAGATTTTCGCCCAATGGAACAATGATTGCATATTCCCTGACAAAAAACGGGCAAAAAAATATCTGGACGAAACAAGTGCCTGACGGGAAAGCTAATCCGATCACTGACGACAAGTGGAACTATTTCAATCCGATTTGGTCGCCTGACGGTCAGCGGATCGCTTTCCTTTCAAATAGAGATGACCAATTTACGATTTGGGCGATGCCTTTTTCCGGCGGTGACCTCACGCTCGTCAAAGTCCTTGAAACTAATAACATCAGCTTACTACTTTGGTCGAAGAATGGGGCGATAATTTATTTTCGGGAGCGATTCAATCTTTTCGCGCTCGACATTGTTTCAAAGCAGATCACCCAACTCACGAATTTCGATGAAATCAACCAGGCGCAATTTTTCAGCCTCTCGCCGGGTGAAGACCGCATCGCTTATTCAGCGGGTCCGAATGAGCGGCTTCATATTTTTGTGATGCCAATCGGCGGCGGACAGCCTGTTCAAGTCACCAATGATGAAGCCAGCGACGAATATCCATTTTGGCTTGGTGACGGCAAACGGATAATTTATAGTTCCAAACGCGATGGCATCTTTCAAACCTGTATCGCTTATTTGGATGAACACAAAACAGAGCAGATAAATCTCGGAATCAGCGATACTCTGATCCGTGATGTCGCGCCCGACGGCGGCAAGATACTTTTTGCTCAGTCAAGAGAAGAGAGCGATTTATGGCAAGTCAGAATAGACGATAAAAACGAAACTCAAATCACCTCCGATTTGGTCATTGAACTTTGGCCTGACGTTTCTTCTGACGGCAAAAGTATTGTTTTTCAATCAACCACAGAATCAAAGCATTTGCTTGAAGGCTCGTTACTGATTCGTTCGATTGATGAAAAGCAACAAACAAAAATTGCCTCAAACGGGTTTTCCCCGATGTTCTCGCCCGATGGCCGCAAAGTCGCCTTTCTGCGTGATGCCGATAACTTCATAAATCTCTGGATAACCGGCAGAAACGGCGCTGATGAACGACAACTGACAACCGAAGGAATGTGGTTCGCCGGCTATAGCGTAGTGCCTTATAATCGTGTGCAAGTAAAAGATTATAGCTGGTCGCCCGATGGCAATAGTTTGATCTACTGCGCGAAAAAAGACGGGCTCTGGAATGTTTGGCAAGTTGCCGCAGACGGGGCAAACCGACCGCAACAAATCACCACCAACACCGATGCCAATATTAAATTTTCCAGCCCGCTCTTTGCGCCCGACGGCAAACGTATTGCCTATCTCTCAAGTGCTGTTAAGCCTTCTGCGGAATCGAAGACAACGACAAATCTTTGCCTTTTGAACGGCGAAAACTCCGAGATAGTTTTTTCGTCCGCATCGGTCTTTAAGTTGATTGGTTGGGAACAATCCGGCAAAAGTTTAATAATTGCAATGGCTGATGACAAGCCAAATGTGAAACCGATTAAAGTTAGATTGGTTCGGATCTCTGCCGGAAACAATCGAACAGATTTAGCTTCAATCGAAACGGCGTATTACAATAACATTCAACTCTCACCCGGCGGGCTCAGGATTGCCTTTGCCACACGCGAGGAAGGGAAAGATAATATTCGGGTCGTTTCAATTGTCGGCGGCAGAAGCGCCAAAATAACCGCAAATGTTGACCCGAATGTTTATGTTTCGGGCATCGCCTGGTCGCCCGATGGTAAATCGGTTTTTTACAGCCGGCAGAAACAAGTAGGGACGATTTCAATGATTGAAAATTTCAAATAAAAGGAGAAAACAAACATGGAAAATAACGATATATATATCAAATTCAGAAAATCGCTTGATTCATACAGGGATGTGTTACTCGCCGAAATTCACTTGATTGAGGACGAGCAAGACAAGGAACAGTTCGCTGTTGCCGTGACGAATAAGATCGTGGATTTACTCAAGGAAAATGCCATAGATCGCAAACTGTTGTGGCGGAAACAGAATGCTGCTCAAGCTAAAAAGTTT
>JANLTD010000158.1:0-4875 GCA_031362765.1 Acidobacteriota bacterium
TAGAAATCAAGTTGAATATCAATCGAACGTTTTCGCGCCTGTTCTCGCAAAGCCTCGAACGCGCGGGCAAGCGAGACGCTTGCGCTCCAGTCAAAGACCTAATCAATTACGTTTTCAAACATTTTAGGAACGAGGGAGAAATAGCATCTTGCAAAAAATCAGATGAAATTCAAATCTTTGCGGTTCGCGCATAAACCGTGTTGATATGCGAGTTTGAAGTAGAGTTCGAGGCCCTTCTGCATCGAATCATTAATTGAATACGAGATATTTTCCGAGAGATATTGTTGGAAATCGGTGCGCGGCAGCGTTATTTCGGTTTCGTAGTTTGAAATTATTTCGCCGAGATGCGCCAAACCTTCATCGCGGGCCGCCGCAAAGTTGATCGCGCGCGCGGTTTCCGACTTATCCGCGTTTGCCATCCACATTGCAAAAACGAAGCCGAAACCCGTAAATTCGCGCCAGATTTCAACCGCATCAAATTTTCTGAATTGGTCTTTGGTCTTTGGTTTTTGGTTTTTGGTTTTTGGCTCTGAATCCTCGACCATCAATGCCGGATCACCGATCAGCAAGGCACAGTCGGAATCCGCAAGCATCGTCGCTAAATTCGGTTTGGCTTCTTTGAAAACGGGTTCAAAGCCAAAGAATTCACGGAAAATTATCTTTGTCAGGGCGACGGAAGTTTTTGACGAAATATCGAGCGCGACCGATTTTACGTCTTTTAAGTCTTTGCCTTTGGTGACAAGGCAAACACTGCGGACGCGTTCCCGTGCGCCGACGCAGACATCAGGCACCAGCAAAACGCTGTCAATTCTTTGGTATTCGATGACGGGAACGAGCGCGGCATCAATCCGTTTGCTGGCAAGCAGTTCAGCCGAGCGTGCCGGTGCATTATCCAGAATTAATTCAAATTTACCGCGATTTGTGCCGTAGAGAAACGACCAGATCAGCGGCGCGGTATTTGAATAGCTTGAAGCGGAAATTCGCGTTTGGTGCATTTATCTGGTCAATACATCTTCGTAATCTTCCGAAGATTCGAGAACTTTTTTGGCAAACGCGCATACCGGTTTGATCAACAGATTTTTGCCGCGTGCGTAGGTCACCGCCGCATCAATCATCGCCTTGCCGACGCCTTTGCCTTTGAGCGATTTCGAAATTGCCGTGTGGTCAATAACGAGTTTTCTCATCCCTTCTCTGGAATAAGTCATCTCGGCGATCCATTCGCCGTCTTGTTCGATAAAAAACGCACCTTGTTTTCCGTGTTCTTGTCTTTTGATTTTCATGCTGCTTTTAGCCTACAAAGAAAGTTTCCTCAAAGGCAAATCTTGTTTGATAATAGATTTTAGATTATTCTCTAAAATTATGAAAATCTATGACATCACCTTTCCGATCAGCGAAAATGTGCCGGTCTATGCAGGTGACCCGAATGTCAAAATTGAAGTTGCGCATTCAATCAAAAAAGGCGATGCGGCAAATGTCACCCAACTTTGCTGCGGAATGCACACGGCGACGCACGTTGACGCGCCGAATCATTTTATTGACGGCACCCGAAAAGTTCACGAACTCGAACTCGAAAAACTGATCGGCGCGGCCCGCGTCATCCAATTGGATGAAGGCGTTTTGGCGATTGAACCCAGACATTTGGGAGATCTTAGCGAGGTCGAAAGAGTTTTGTTCAAAACGCGAAATTCCGCGTTTTGGAATGAACCCGAAAACGGTTTCCGCCGGGATTTTACATATATTTCGCCCGAAGCGGCGCGGGTTTTAGCTGACGCGGGAATCAAGCTCGTCGGGATTGATTATCTCTCGGTCGAAAAATTCGGATCAACGGATTTTGCAACGCATATCACGCTCCTTGAAAAGGAGATCGTCATTATCGAAGGACTTGATCTGCGCGAAATTTCTGCCGGCGATTACGAATTGATCTGTCTGCCGCTGAAAATCATCAGCGAAACCGGCGACGGTGCACCGGCACGGACGGTTTTGCGGAGGGATGAGGGATGAGGGATGAGGGATGAATAAAGCGCAATCCATTTTAAAGCGGCGCTACATGGCGCAGAAATCAATCGAAGAGCTGATCAAAAATGCTTTTCGTTGACGATTTGCAAACGCGGTTTTTAGCCGAAATGTGTTTGCGCGACGCAACGGACTCGTGACTCAATTTCAAACCGGCGAGTTCGCCGGACGAAAGGTAAAAGGTAAAAAGTGTCTCGCTTAAAATAAATATTCAAGGTGGGATGCTCTTTTTTTTACTTTTTACCTTTTACCTTTTACCTTTTACCTTTTAACCTTTTACTTTTGCCGCAATTTTGCCTATATTTTTAGGCGTAAGGAGTTCAAAAAATGTCGGAAAAAAAATGGAGCGATACGGTTGTTGGCTGGTTTATCGTCAAAGATGATGACAGCGCGCAAAATTCTCAGTCGGAAGCCGATTTGAACGCCGATGAATTGATCGCCAAATATGCGAGTCAAACGCCGCTTTCGGCGGATGGCGCGAATGCTCAGGATTCAAGCGTTAAAGCAGAAACGCCGGCCACAAATCAAGTTCCCGCGAATTACGCGCCGCCGCCGCCGGTGGTTGACGGCAAGGTTGATTTCGATGCGGTTTTTGAAACGGGCGGCGTTGACGCGGAAGAACGCGAACGAATCACAAAAGCAAAATCTTTGCTCGACAGTTTACCGGAAAGCACTGATGTTACGGTCAAAAAACAAATCGTCGAAGCGAGCTTAAAGGCATTCGGCGTGCCGATCGAGAAGATCATCGAAGCCGGCGCGGGCGAAATTCAGGCACTCGAATTTTATATCCGCAGCGGCGCGACCGACACCGAAAAAGTTTTGCAGGACGGCGCAGCGCGGATTCAGCATTACGAACAGGAGATCCAAAATCTGCGGCGGATCATGGAAGACCGCGTCAACGAACAAAATTCGGTTGTTGCGGCGTGCAACGCGAAAAAATTGGAAGTGCAGAAGGTTCTCGAATTTTTCGGACGCGACGCGGTCGCACAGGTCGTCAAAGAATCGCCGAAATTGCAGGAACCCCAAAGAGTGGAGAGTGGAGAGTAGAGAGTGGAGAGAAAAATCCTTTGACTCTCTACTCTCCACTCTTTACTCTCTACTAAAAAATAAGGAGAATTGAAAAATGTCAGTATTTAGCAGAATCGGAAATTTGTGGCGCGGTTTTCTGTCGCTGTGGATTTCCGATATTGAAAAAGAACATCCCGAGATCGCTTATGAAAATGCGATTAATTCGATGATCGAGAAATACTCGAAATTGAAAACCGCGACTGCCGGAATTATTCGCCGCCGCGACGATATTGACGAGCGTTTCAAGCGTATCACGGCTGAACTCGAACAAACCCAGGCCGAACTCGATACGGCGGTCGAAACGAATCAGGATGATCTGGCGATGGTTTTGATTCAAAAGCAAAACGCGCTGAAAACGGAACACGCGGAATTGACCGGCGAAGCCGAAAATGCGCGTTCGGATGCGGATTCAGCCAAATCTTCGTTGATCGGTGTGCAGTCGGAGATCAAAAAACTGCAAGCCGAACGCGACACGATGCTCGCGAAATTTCAATCGGCGCAGGCGCGTGTCAAGATTCAGGAACAGCTTGACGGGCTTTCGGTTGACGAAGAAGTTCGCGCGCTCGACAATGTGCGTTCGCACATCAAAACGACGATCGCCGAAGCCAATCTTGGCAAGGAATTGTCGGAATCTTCGCTTGATTCGCGGCTCGACAAACTGAAAAGTCAGGTCGGCGACGTGCAGGCGAAAAAACAGCTCGACGAACTGAAAGCGAAAAAAGCGGCGCAACAACAAGGTCAACAAAAAACTATGTAGCGAGTAGAGAGTGGAGAGTTTTATATTCTTCCAACTCTCCACTCTCCACTCTTTACTCTCCACTAATTAAAAAATATGAAATTAACACCATTTGCGAAATTTTTTATCACGGCGGTAATTCTTCTCGTTTTAGGATTTGTAACGTGGTATTGGGCGGGCAGCAGTATCAAAAATTGGGCGACTGGCGGCGGTACGGGACCGAAGGAAGATATCAAAAAAGAAGATTTCGATTCGCTTAAAAATCCGCTTAACGACCCGAAATACAACGACGGTTCGACCGGTGTGACCGCGCAGCCGATCGGGACGGGCAAACTTACGGGGCGTCCGCTCAAAGTCGGCATCAATACCTGGGCGGGACACGCGCCCGGCATTGTTTATAACGGCGGTCTCGCGCCGAACGCGAATTCGTTTTACAAAAAGAATTTCGGAATGGATGTCGAATTTATTTTGCTCGAAGATCCGGCGGCAAAATTTACCGCGTTTCGTAGCGGACAGATTGATATTATGTGGGACACGGTTGACAATTGGGCGCGTGAAGCCTCGATTTTAGCCGAGCAAAATCAGACCGCAAAAGCCATCATTATGCAGGATTGGTCGCGCGGCGGCGACGGCATCGTCTCGCTTTCATCAATCAAATCAATCGAAGATTTGAAGGGCAAAAAAGTCGCTGTGACGGAGTTTACGCCGTCGCATTTTCTGCTTCTTTATCTGCTTTCGCAATCGGGTTTATCGCCGGAAGATCGCAATGCGGTTGAGAAAAATATTGTTCCGACACAAGACGCATCGCTCGCGGCGGCGGCTTTCCGCTCGAAAAGCGTTGATGCGGCGGTGACTTGGGAACCCGATCTTTCTTCGGCGGTTTCGGCACGCGGCGACGAAGCGCATATTTTGGTTTCGACCTCGGCGGCAACGAACGTCATTGCCGACACGCTCATTGCACGGCAGGAAATGATTGATAAATATCCCGAAACTTTGCGTGATTTTGTCAACGGCTGGTTTGACGGAATGGCGATGATGCGCGACAATCCGAATCCTTC
>JANLTD010000161.1:0-3212 GCA_031362765.1 Acidobacteriota bacterium
CGGAAATCCAGGACCGCTATGGCAAAATTCCCGCATCGGTCAATAATTTGTTCGATTACGCGCGGCTTAGAAAACTGGCAGAGGCGATGCAGATCGTTTCGGTTGATAAAACAAACAACGGTTTTGCCGTCAAATTAAGCGAAATCGCGCACGTTTCGCCCGAATAACTGATGCAGATTTTGAGCAATTACGAAGGCTCGGCTTTTTCGGCGAACGGAATCTTGCGCGTTGTGATTGATGCCGATAATCTGATTGATGCGGCGCGCCGGGTTTTGGACGAGATCAGAGCGAATTAATTTGAACAAGCGGTCAGAAACAAATCAACATCCCGAAACCATCAAAGTCCTGCGTTGGTGGAATATGCTTTTTCTGGGCAAAGGTTCGGCGCTGCGCCAGACCCTTCATGCCGTCATCAGCCTCGCGCTGCGTCTTTTTTTTCGACGGATCGAAACGAGCAATGTCGAGACGGTTCCCAAAGACGACCCGATAATCTTTGTGCTCAATCATCCGAACGGACTTGTTGATCCGGCGTTGGTTTTTGTCAGTTTGCCGCGCCGCGTTTCTTTTCTCGCAAAATCGACGCTTTTTTTGATTCCGGTTGGCGGCGCGATCATTCGCGCACTTGAGGCTTTGCCGGTTTATCGCCGGATCGACGCGGACAACGATATGTCGAAAAATCTCGAAACCTTTCGCATCTGCCAACAATTTCTTGCCGAAAATCGTTGTGTTGCTATTTTCCCCGAAGGTATTTCGCACGATGACACAAAACTCAAACCGATCAAAACCGGTGCGGCGCGGATCGCGTTAGGGGCGCTTGGCGTTGGTCTGGAAGAGCGACGGAGAGACGGAGGGACGGAGAGACGCGGAGACGCGGAGACGAAGAGCGACGAACAACTGACAACGAACAACGAACAACTGACAACGAACAAAATACATTTGAAAATAATGGCGGTCGGGCTTTTTTATACTTCAAAAACGGCGTTTCGGAGCGAGGTATTGATTCGTTACGGCGAGATCCTCGAGGTTGAAGCGGTCGCGCTTGACGAAAACGGCGAACCGCCGCGAGATGCGGTTCAAAAACTGACCGATAAGATCGAAACCGCGTTAAGGAACGTTACTTTGAATCTTGAATCGCAGGCCGAACTCGATATGGTTTTGAAGGCGGAGGCTCTTTTTTCGTCGGTGTATGAAAATCTTTTGTTCAAGCAAACTTTGACGCATTCTTTTCAACGTCTGCAAAATCTGGCTGAAAAATATAAACTTTTGGGGCAGAACGAACCCGCCAAAATGCGCGCGCTTGAAGAAAAGATCTCGGCGTATGAAGCGGATCTGCGGACGAGCGGCGTGACGACCGAAAGTCTTTCTGTGCTTCAGCATCCGACCTGGTATGTTTTCAGGTATTTGATCTTACGGCTTTTTCTTTTGACCTTGCTTTCTCCGTTGGCAATTACGGGGGCGATAATTCATTCGCCGGCGTTTGTGTTCTCGAATTTTATCGGCCTGATGTTCAAAACTCACGGCGCCGACTCGGCCGGTTCGACCTACAAGATCGTCGCCGCGATCGTCTTTATGCCGCTGACGTGGATCATCACGGCACTGGCTGTTTTCTTGTTTTTCGGCTGGCAGCTCGCGCTTTTTTCGATTCCCGTGACGATTCTGTGCGGTTACATCGCGCTGCGTTCGTCGGAAACGCTGATTGATCTGACGGTTTGGCTCAAATCCGCGTGGCTTTTGTTTCGCCAGCGCGCGCTTTTTTTGCGGCTTCTTTGGGATCGCGAAACTTTGCAAAAAGAGATCGGTGAATTGATTGAAAAGAATTGAATCAAAAAAAGAAATGGGACGCGGACGAACGCTGATTTAAATGATTAACGCGGATTTTTTTGAAAACTTTTGAATAATCCGCGAAAATCCGCATAATCGGTGTTTGTCCGCGTCCAATTTCTTTTCGTTCTGAAAAAAATGAAGCCAACATTTTACACAATTTTCGCGCTCGTCTGTTTCGCGCTCAACTCGATCTTGTGCCGTCTGGCACTCAAAACCGACGAAATTGACGCGCCTGCCTTTACGGTGATCCGGATTGTTTCGGGCGCGGTAACGCTTTTTGTGATCTGCTCGGTTTTCGGCAAAAAAGATGCGCCAAAAGATCAGGGAAATTGGCTTTCCGCCGTTTTTCTTTTTGCTTACGCGATCTGTTTTTCGTTTGCTTATTTGAGTTTGACGACCGCGACGGGCGCGCTTGTTTTGTTTGGTTCGGTGCAGCTGACGATGATGATTTTCGCTCTCGTTAAAGGCGAAAGACCGCGCATTTTGGAATGGCTCGGTTTGATCCTGGCGTTTGGCGGTCTGGTTTATCTGGTCTTTCCGGGACTCGAATCGCCGCCGGTTTTTAGCGCGATCTTAATGATTTCAGCCGGAATTTCGTGGGGTTTTTACACGCTTCGCGGGCGCGGAAGCACGAATCCGCTGGCCGATACGGCTGGAAATTTCTTGCGCGCCGTGCCGTTTGCCATTTTGGTTACTCTACCTTTTTTAACACAAATTCATCTTTCGCCCAAAGGAATTATTCTCGCGGTTTTGTCGGGCGCGATCGCGTCGGGCATCGGTTATTCGGTTTGGTATGCCGCGCTGAAATCTCATACGGCGGCGCGGGCGGCCGTTCTTCAATTAGCGGTTCCGGCAATCGCCGCGCTCGGCGGCGTGATATTTTTAGCGGAAAGCGTTTCGATGCGCTTGATTTTGGCAAGCGGTTTGATCTTGGGCGGCATCGGTTTGGTGATCTTCGGGAAGAAAAAATAATCGAAAGAATATTTTTAACGCAAAGACGCGAAGACGCGAAGGATTTTAAATGTGAATCAGGAGTTAAAAAAAATTGCGAATTTGGCTTAAACTTCAAGGATTGGAAACCTCAAAAAGAAATGGGACGCGGATTTACCGAGGATTCGGCTGATTCACGCTGATTTCTTAAAGATCTGCGTAAATCCGCGCTGGTCCGCGTTCATCCGCCTCCTGTTTTTGATACTTTTCTCGCTGAATGTTGAGTTTGCAAACAACTTTTCAGTTGACTAATATTCAACCTCTGATTCGCATTTTAAGTGAATTTATGTAATTGATTCGGTCTTTGACTGGAGCGCAAGCGTCTCGCTTGCCCGCGCGTTCGAGGCTTTGCGAGAACAGGCGCGAAAACGTTCGATTGATATTCAACTTGATTTCTA
>JANLTD010000331.1:0-1799 GCA_031362765.1 Acidobacteriota bacterium
CGTAAAATAAGCGGATTGGTGAGAAATTCATCGCCAATCTTCAATTTCTTTCAAAAACCAAAAACCTAAAACTTTTAACCTTTTTCACTTTTTCACTTTCCAACTAATCAATAAATCGTTTCTGCAAATCGCCGTAATTCTCGATCCGGCGGTCGCGCAAAAATTGCCAGTTGCGGCGGATGTCTTCCATCCGGGCGCGGTCAATTTCGACGACTAAAACTTCTTCCTTATCATCGCTTGCCTGCGCGATCACGACGCCGAACGGATCGGCAACAAAGCTGTGTCCCCAAAATTGAATTCCGTCGGTACCTTCGTTAAAAACTTCCGTTCCGACGCGATTGACCGAGGCGACAAAAATTCCGTTGGCGATCGCGTGCGAACGCTGGATCGTTTGCCACGCGTCCTGCTGCGACGCGCCAACTTCTTCTTTTTCTGCCGGATGCCAGCCGATCGCCGTTGGATAAAAAAGAATTTCCGCGCCGCGCAGTGCCGTCAGGCGCGCGCCTTCCGGAAACCATTGATCCCAGCAGATCAAGGTTCCGATCTTCGCTGTCGGAGTATCAAAGGCCTTAAAACCGAGATCGCCCGGCGTGAAATAAAACTTTTCGTAATACGAAGGATCGTCCGGAATATGCATCTTTCGATAAATTCCGACGATCTCGCCATGTTCACCGATCACCGCCAGACTGTTGTGATGCATTCCCATCGCGCGCCGTTCAAAAACTGGTGCGATGATCGTCACTTTCAATTCTTTGGCGATCGCGCCCAAAGTCGTCGTCGATTTTCCCGGAATCGTTTCCGCAAGATTAAAAAGGTCAACATCTTCGCGCTGACAAAAATATTGCGACCGAAACATTTCCGGCAAACAAATAATTTTCGCGCCCCGTCCGGCGGCTTCGCGGACAAATTCACCGGCGCGTTTGAGATTCTCGTCCACTTCGGCGGACATCGCCATTTGCACCAAACCAATCGTGTATTTCTCGCTGCTACTCATATTTTTAGGATACGAAAATTTATAAATTTGAGAAAGTTTTGCCGTTTCATTTTCCGATTAATCGTTTGGCTTTATTGATTTCTGCTTCTAAAACTTTTTCATCAGGCAAAATCATTTTATATTCTTTCGCCAAAATTTGATTCGGCAGATTTTCAAGCGTGTAACGCGCCAGAGATTCGTTGTTTTGATCGCACAAGATCAAACCGACCGGCGGATTTTCGCCTTCTTCGCGCCAATGTTCGTTGGCATAACCAGTGTAAAGCAGCATTTGCCCGATGTCGGCATGCGTCAATTTGCCGAGTTTCAAATCGATGATGACCAAACACCGCAAACGCCGATTGAACAAAACAAGGTCAACGCGATACCATTCGTCGCCGACACGAAGGCGCATTTGCCGACCAACAAACGTAAAACCTGCGCCCATTTCGAGCAGAAAGCTCTGCAAATGCTTGATGATCGCTTCTTCAAGTTCGAGTTCGGAATATTCGTCTTTGAGATCCAAAAACTCCAAAACAAACGGGTCTTTTATTTCTTCATCGGGCGAAACGTAATCTTCAGGCAAAGGTTTTTCACCTTTTTTGAGCATCGCGGCTTTGTTTTTGGAAAGCAGAGTACGTTCGTAAAACATTGAGTTTATTTGACGTTTGAGTGGTCGAACAGTCCAACCGCCGCGCAAAGTTTCATCTTCGTAAAACTTTCGCGCATTTTCGTTTTTACAAGACAAAAGCAAAACATAATCCGACCACGGAAGCGGAAAATGCTTGGCAATTTCGGCGAGGTCAGAAGATTGTCCAGACAGCGTCTG
>JANLTD010000439.1:0-3232 GCA_031362765.1 Acidobacteriota bacterium
TTAGAAAAAGAAATGTATTGTTAAAGAAGATGCAACTTGAAAGCTGTCTCGCGTGTCTTAAATGTAGTCCTTGAAAAAAAAGACTTTCGGTATGCTGACATAAATGTTACCATATTCGGCAGAGATAAAGGAAGAGTTTTAACCGATGAAAACAAAATTTTTTGTAGTCTTACTTATCGTTTTTTCCGTATGTTTACCGGCTTTTGGGCAAACCCAGGCCGTTAATGTCAAAAAAACGAATTCAAGCGTTTCAACCAACAGCAATTTTTTCCCGCTTTCCGAACTAAAGGAAGGAATGCGCGGAACGGCGTGGACGGTTTTTCGCGGCTCTGAAGCTGAAGAATTTAACGTTGAAATTTTGGGTGTCGTGCCGGGCGCGATCGGTCCGAAACAAGATATGATCATTGGCCGTCTGTCGGGCGGCGGCGCGGATCGAACTTCCGTTTTTGCAGGAATGTCCGGCTCGCCTGTTTATATCAACGGCAAGCTCGTCGGCGCGATCTCTTACAGTTTTCCGTTCTCGAAAGAACCGATCTGCGGCATTACGCCAATCGAACAGATGATTCGGATTTTCGAACAGAATCAGAATATTAAAACCAAAGTCCGCGAGCCCCGCACCGTCTCGTTTGCCGAACTTGCTTCGACTTCCTGGAAACCCGAATGGCCGCGAAATGCGATCGTTTCCGGTTCGATCCTATCAGGCGGCAGCACAAATTCGGCGCTTGCGCAGGTCGCCGGACAATCTTTTCAGCCGATTGCGACCCCGGTTTCGTTCAACGGCATTTCGGCGGACGTGCTAAACCTTTTTGCGCCCCAATTAATGTCCGTCGGTTTGCTCCCCGTCGCCGGAATAAGCGGCGCTGCAAGCATCACGCCGCTCAAGAAAGCCGATGAAACAACGCTTGTCGGCGGCGATTCGGTTTCGATGCAATTGACGCGCGGCGATTACAGTCTCGCGGCGGCGGGCACCGTCACCTACCGCGACGGCGAAAAAGTCTATGCTTTCGGACATCCGTTTTTGAGTCTCGGCACGTCGGATCTGCCGATGTCGGAATCGCACGTCGTGACCGTTATTCCGAATCTCAACAATTCGTTCAAGCTCGCCGTGCCTGATGCAATGGTCGGCAGTATGACACAAGACCGCGCGACCGGCGTATTCGGCAAGCTCGGTCAGGCGCCGAAAATGATTCCCGTCCAGATCAATCTTGAAACAAGCCGCGGACAAACGCAAACATTGAATTTTGAAGTTGCCAAAGATGATTTTCTGACGCCTTTGCTGCTCAATATCACGATCTATAACTCGCTCGTGGCCAATGAACGCGGAATCGGCGAAGCGACGGTCGAAACGAGCGGCGAGATCCGGATCAAAGGACAACCGCCGGTCAAGATCGAAACCCGATTTGGCGGCGGACAAGCCTCGCAATACGCCGCGCTTTCGGTCGCGCTGCCCGTCAACACGCTTCTTAAAAGTAACTTTGACGATTTGGAGATCACCGGAATAACCTTGAACGCAGTTTCCAACGACGGCAATAAATCGGCCACGCTTGAACGAGTTGCGGTTGACAAAACCCGCGTCAAAGCCGGCGAAACGATCGAAGTGCAGGCATTTGCCCGCACCGATTCGGGCAAGATCTTCGTCCAGAAAATTCCCGTCACGATTCCGGCCGATACGCCGGCGGGCGCGTTGTCAATTCTTGTCGGCGACGGCGGCGCGATCCAGCAAACTTCTGTCATTCAGCAATTTGTGCCAAAAGATCTGAGCGAGCTGGTCAACACCATCAACAAGGCCAAAAAGTTTGACCGTCTATATGTGCAAACATTCCGGACGACCAGCGGCGCCGTGATCGGTGTCAACGAAATGCCGAATCTGCCGCCGTCGGTTCTGGCGACAATGAACAACGACCGCACCGTCGGCGGATTCAAACCGACCGTCCAATCAATCGTTTCCGAACAATTAATTGCACCCGCGGAATTTATCATTTCGGGACAGCAGACTTTGACGATTGAAGTTGTAAAGTGAAAAAGGCGCAAAGTGAAAAAGTGAAAAAGTTTGATTGAAATCTTTATCCAAACTTTTTCACCTTTTCACTTTTTCACTTTTTCACCTTTTTTTTATGAATGATCTATCCAAACTACTGCAAGCGGCAGCCTTCGCCGCCAAAAAACATCACGGACAACATCGCAAAGGCGCCAATGCCGAGCCGTATATCGTTCATCCATTGGGAGTTGCAAATCTTCTGACAAGCGTCGGCAACGTCACCGATTACGACATTCTGATCGCCGCTATTCTGCACGACACGATCGAAGACACCGGCACGACCGCCGAGGAGATCACCGAGCTTTTCGGCGCGGCTGTCTGCGGTTATGTTTTGGAAGTAACGGACGACAAATCGCTCCCGAAAGCCGAACGTAAACTCAAACAGATCGAACACGCGCCGCACATCTCGACGGGCGCCAAGCACGTCAAGCTCGCCGACAAGATCAGCAATATCACGGACGTGATGCACAATCCGCCGCACGATTGGCCCCGCGAAAGAAGGATTGAATATGTCAATTGGGGCGAAAAGGTCGTCGCCGGACTGCGCGGCGTGAACGCCGATCTGGAAAGCTATTTCGACGAAATAGTCAGCCAGGCACGTCAGAAATTTGAATAATAGTTTCACCAGAAAGGCACGAAAGACACAAATAAAATCTTTGTTTCTTTGTGGTGAATTACCAAAATCCTAAAAATCAAATGAGTGATGATACTACCGGATCAGTCCAATTGTCATTTTCCTCCCGCGACTCACAAGTGCTACACCAAGCACTTCCGCCATTTGCGGCTGTCGAAGATGAAATCAATCCAAGCGGATCAGTGAATTTATACGGTGAATTTAGAACGTAGCTGTAACGATTGAAGGTCTGCGGATTCTTGACATTCGCGCTTGCTGTCAACGGGTCAACACTCGTATAGCGTCCGTGTTTCGAGTTGTAATACCTCGCTTGGGCAAAGTCTAACCCGCTTTCATCGTCTTTCTCGTAGCCTGTGTAGCCTTTCCGCGTCTCGCTCTGATTGTCATAGTTGAGCGATGAAGTTCTCTGCGTGGTGTAGGTTTCCTCGCCGAACGCCATATAATCTTTGCGGGTTGTGACTGCGCCGAGTTGATTTGTAATCACTCTTGGAGAACCGAGATGATCGCTTGTCAAATAGCTGACTTGCGGCGTTTCTGCCGATTTAGTGGAGTATTCCGCC
>JANLTD010000450.1:0-2361 GCA_031362765.1 Acidobacteriota bacterium
TTGTTTGTGCGACGCTTTCTTTCGTCGGATCGAATTATCATACTGTCGTAGGGCGAAAGCTCACTTTTGTTCGCTTTACCCTACGCTATTATATTTGTCGCTTTCAGCGACCAAAACTACTTTGCGTAACATCAGTTATAAGTTATTTTTTACCTGTTCCTAAGAATACTTTGGCTTTACTTTGCGTCTTTGCTGGAAATTTCTTTGTTTCGTTTAATAAAAAGACATTTCCCGCAAAGACGCAAAGACGAATAGCGATAAAGATATAAGCCGCTTCAGCTTTTCAGGTCATTCAAAAGTTGTTCGATCAAGGCGAGTTTGTCAGACGGTATATCTTTGACCAATTCCTGCAAGTTTTTCTGTTTTTTACCCGTCTGCAAAGCATTTAATGAATGCGCGGCGGGCAACACGGTCTTTTTATCAGCCTGCCATTCAAACAGATCGTTCGGCGTACAGTTTAACGCGACGCAGAGCTTTTCGATGTCCTTGAGCTTGACGAATTGACTCTTTGAATCCAAAAACGGCTCGCCGTCGGGTAACTCATCCCGAGATGAACGAGAAAATTCGTCGTTTTCTCGATGCCGCGCAGCGCAAATATCTTTCTGACATTTAATTTCAGCATAATAACGGTCATCTTAGACAGTTATTAGATAGCATAAACACTAAATCAGATAGCAGAAGCAATGATCTGTCGGTGAGAACCAAAAATCTGGCTATAAGAAACAAGTATTTGAATATCAAAAACAAATTATTATGCCTTAAATCAGATAATGCTGTGTTTAAGAAAGCTATTTCGCTTTTTAATCGTCGGTTGCCGCTTTTTAGTCAATTGTTGCCACAAAAAACTCAACTGTTCCCGGAAATAAACAACCTGATAGAGTAGTTTTGAATTTCACCAGCGAGATAAAAACGGGCGAAGTTCAGGTTAATTTTCCCAAGTCAGCGTGTAGGCGGGCGGCACATTTTTGACGACGAGTGAGCTTCGTTTTGAGATGCCGTAGCGATTTCGCATAAATTCGCGAAGTTTTATTGCCGACGGCATATAGTAGCCGTGCGCGTATTGAAAGGTCCGAAACGTGCAGTTGCCTTTCCGCATAAATTGATCAACTTGCAAAAGGATCTTTTCGCCGACTTCATTCGGCAAAGAAACAAACGGGATACAGCAAATGACCGCCCCGACTTTTCCCAACCCCGAATCCTGATGAATTGAAACAGTCTCGCAAGCGCTTCCGCAAACTATTTTCAAAGCTGCATATCTCTCTTTCAGCGTTTTGACCAAATTAGGGTCGAGTTCGATGCCGAGATACGATTCATTATTCGGAATTTTCTGTTGTAAAAATTTGGTGATCGCGCCCGTTCCGACTCCGAGTTCAATGACGATGTTATTTTCGTTCGGAGCGATTCCTTCGAGCATTTTTGCCGCAAGCTCGGGCGAAGACGGCGCGATTGCGCCAACTTTCAGCGGGTTTTTAAGAAACGCTTGAAAAAATTGAAGGTTTTCGTTCATTCCAAATGACTACTTCGCCGGAATCGAAACTTCAGATTCAGTTATATTTGTCGTGTTTGCATCAACCACAGAGATTCTATACTCACAACCTTCCGCTTGGCAATAGCGAATGGTGCCTTCTTTCTTGGTCGTCTTTTCAAAGACGAACGGCGCACTGCATTTCGGACAGGCTTCGATGATCGGTTTATCCCAATAAACCTCGTCGCATTTCGGGTAATTGGTACATCCGTAAAAGGCTTTGCCGCGCCGCGATTTTTTGACCGCGATCTCGCCTTTTTTGCATTTCGGGCAGGGAATACCGAGTGTTTCGCGTTTGATGTAATCGCATTTCGGATAATTTGAACACGAAACAAATTCGCCGAATCGTCCGGTTCGGATCACTAGCTTCGCACCGTCTTTCGGACAAATCTCGTCGAGTTCGACCGGCGGCGCAACGGTCACGGCGGCGCCGCTTTTTTTATCGATCTTACGAATATTTTTACATTCGGGATAACCCGTGCAGCCGTAAAACGAACCGAAGCGACCTTTTTTCAAGGCCATTGGCTTGCTGCAGAGCTCGCAGGCCGGCACTTCTTCCGCCGAGGTTTCCGATTTATTCTCGCCGTTTGCTCCTTGTGCCGCATCGGTTTTTTTGCTGCCGACTTCGCGGGTCGTTTTGCATTCTGGATAATTGATGCAAGCCAGAAATTGACCGAAACGGCCGAATTTGATGACCATCCCCGAGCCGCATTTTTCACAAATTTCGTCGGTCGGGATCGAGGCTTTCTTTTTATCCTTCAACCCGGCTTCGGCATTTTTCAGATCAACCGAAAACTTATCGTAAAATCCGCGCAGAGCATCGCGCCAGTTGAGTT
>JANLTD010000466.1:0-4016 GCA_031362765.1 Acidobacteriota bacterium
CTTCATGGAAATTTTCGTTGATAATACGCAATATACGGTTTATTATCAATGGCATTGGAATTAATAAATAGTTCGGCCGAAATAGAGAGGAGAACTTTGCAAATCGAAACCGTCGCTGTTCTCAGTGCTTCTGTGGGTGCCATTCTGCTTGTCTTCTTATGGCTAGTATTGCGCACCCGAAGTGCTCACGGCAATCAAAAACTCCGCTTCGATGGTGTCTATCAATCAAAGCGTATAGGCAACTATCGGGGGTATGTCAGATTCTATCCAGACGGCACCGTTATCACAGTGACTTCGAGCGGACGACATTCTGATCTCCGAGCATGGTTCACAAAAAAACATGATGGGGTTTCTGTAGGCAAGATCACGCTGAAAGGTGGCGACCTCTCGTTCTCGTGTGCGTCGCCTTTTGGGACGGTGGACTATCACGGAGAAATTAATAGCAATAACATCCACCTGCGTTCCTACAGCCACATAAATGACTGATATAACGAGGACGTGTATCTCTTCGTCAAATGGTAGGCCGAACAAAAGGATGAAGCCGAGCGAAAATGGCGGTCGAGCGTCAAACTACAATCTACGTCGCCGGCGCCATTTCCGCCAGATTATCCTGGTCGTTCGGCGTCTTCGTGTCGCCATTATGAACGTAGTGCGGAAAACATTTACTAAGCTTGACGGATTCCGAAAGGCACAAATCTTTCAACGTGCTGACGGTACATTTGGCTTTGAGGAACTGGCCTTCGCGATCGACGAAGCGGTTTGGTTTCCGTTCGGTAAATATTCCGTGGCTGTTATCGACTCAATGGACCACGCAATCTCCGAGGCCATGGGTCGCATCGCGTGGCTATCGGTCGAGGCCGAACAAATCGTTGAACCGGAGCGGCCATAGCTTCTTTCGCATCATCATCGGTCCGGCGCTGCTTGGATGATTTCGCGCCGCCCGGTTAACTCAACCGTTCGGCATCTTCTCTGCTGTAACGATTTGCGCTTTGAGAGTGTTATAATCCTTTTGTGCAAATTGAGTGGAATACGGAAAAAGCGGAAGCAAACCTAAAGAAACACGCAGTTTCGTTTGACGAAGCAGAAACAGTTTTTGACGACCCGTTATTTGTCATCTTTGCTGACCCCGACCACTCGTTTGAAGAAAACCGTTTTATTATTATGGGCGAGTCAAATCAGAATCGGCTGCTTGTCGTTTCCTACACGGAAAGACCACCGAAAACTCGTTTGATTAGCGCAAGAGAAGCAACTCGCCCGGAGCGTAAGAAATATGAAGAAGATATCTGAAATGGACGACGAACTTCGCCCCGAATATGACTTCAGCAAATTGACCGTTGTCGCGCGTGGCGCGGGCAGACGAAAGCCTACTGAAATAACCGTAACTCTAGCTCCCGACGTAGCAAAATTATTTCCGACATCGGAAGCCGTCAATGAAGCGTTGCGTCTTTTAGCCAGAGTTGCGAAAGAGTCAGAAATGCGTCTTGAACAATAACGCAATGCCGAACAATTCAATGGAGGTGAGGGCGAAACAGCGACTTTGTTAGCACGGTTCTGCTTGTATGTTGCCGGTTTTTGCCCGCATCAACTCAACCGTTCGACCGTTGGCAACGACGCTCACTCCGGGAATCGAACTGTCACCTAACCGTGAGCACAAATATTTACCAACAGATTGAACCAACCAATCGAATAACTTAGGAACGTGTAAAAAATAACTTATAAAGATCGTTTAGAGGCGGTCTATGACTGCCTGCCCGACTAAATTTGACCAACCGCGGGCACCGCACCGCCTCTAAACGATGAGGAAGGTTTTTCTAACCGTTATAACTTATTTTTTACATATTCCTTAACTGTTGATTCAAATAAGATTGCGCGTAACATCAGCTCTTGATCAAAAACTTCGCGCCGAACGGCAGAATATAACCTTTCGCATTTTTATCCGAAGCCGCCAAACTTTTTTCCCAGACACGCGCTGATCGCAAACGCATCCGGCGCGTTTCGTTTTCGGGTAAACCGGTGATGATCTGAATACTAAAGCGTTCGGCTTTGCGGAGCAGACTCCACGCCGTTTGACCGTTGACTTGATAATTAGCGCAGAGATTTTCGCCTAAGGCGGCGGAATTTTCGGCTTCAAACCATTTGAGAAAATCGCGTCTTCCCAAACCGTCGGCGCATTCCGCCAAGAAAATAATTGTGCCGCCGTCATTGCAAGCCAAGGAAGCCGTTTCGAGAGCTTTGTGCGCCTGGATCAGATTGATGTCGTGCGGAAATCCGCCGCAACTGGCGATCACCAGATCGCGTTTTTCGGCGATTTCAACCGTGTGATTTGCCGCGTAAAATTCACAGCCTGCGCGATGCGATGAGATCCAATCCCCGCCGAATATTTCGACCGCTTCGCCTTTATCGTTTGTGATCGTATTGATCGAAAACGACGGGTTTATCTTCGCGGCAACTTCCATAAAGGCTTCGTGAACGGGGTTGCCGTCAAGCAATCCGGTGCCGACACCTGCTTGTCTTGCCTTTGATTTGCAGTCAAACGCAAGTTTATGCGTTGCGGAGATCGTCTGCGCGGAAGCAAGTCCCGGACAGATCAATTTGCGGCCGCCCGTAAATCCCGCGAAGTAGTGAAACATGATGCCGCCGACGATAATTACATGGTCGTGTTCGGTCAGCGCGCGGTTCAGCTCGATCGGTGCGCCGCCGATCTCGCCGAAATTTACAAATTGGTTTGAATCTAATCCGGCGAGCTGCATCAGATCTTTCGCGTTATGGTCGAGCGTTTTGATGCGTTGGAAGATAAACGGCGTCAGCAGTTCACGTTTTTCCGCGTCCGTTACTTTGCGGTGAATGCCCGTCGCAAAAATGATGCTGATATTAAAAGGCAGCGTGCCGTTCGCGATCAGACGGCGAACCAGCAGATTGACAACCGTCGCGCAAGCCGTCTGCCGCGTCGCGTCCGGGACAACGATCAGCACGCTTTCGCCTTCGCTGACAATTTCTTCAATTGGTTTTGAATCAATCGGATTATCGAGCTTTGCGCCGATCTCCGCATCGGTCAGCGGCGCGTTTTGGTGCTCAAAACCTAAAATTTCAAATTGAGTTTCGTCATATTCAAAGGGGATTTGAGTTTTTCCGTATCCAAGTTCGATTTTCTGCATAAAAATTTATAAAATTCGCGTCGGAAATTGCGAATTGGGTCGTTGGTAACGCACAACTTGCCTTTGGTAACGCGCTACTTGTCGTTGGTAACGCGCAACTTTACTCCAAGTAAGACCAATATTATCTGAGGAGAAGCTGTTTTAAAACTAAGAAATGGGACGCGGATGACACTGATCTAAGCGGTTTTGCGCGGATTTTATAATATCCGCGCAAATCCGCGTTCAATTTCTTAGTTTTGAAACAGCTTAGGAACGTGTAAAAAATAACTTATAACGATAGTTTAGAGGCTCGGTCTTTGACCGCCGGTCAACGCGGTCTTGAGAGCGGCTACTAAACTATCAAGGTTTTTTTAATTGTTATAAGTTATTTTTTGCATATTCGTTATTAATGATTGGTTACCCTGACTTTGACTTCGGAATCAAAGCAATTCGCGCCCGAAAAGCACGGATGTGTCTGCGCTTGTTCTTCGGTTTCGAGCGTTTCCATCTGAATCGTCAGATGGTCAATACCGAATTCATTGTGCAATTTCGTGCGGACGGTTTGCAGCAGAGCTTTCTGCGAAACCGTTTCGCGGTGAATGATGTGCACGCTGAGGGCTTCCATTCCCGACGTTATCGCCCAAATATGCAGGTCGTGAACGTCTTCGACATTTTCGGTCGTGCGAATCGTTTCTTCGACGGCTTTCAGGTTGATATGCGCGGGTGTGCCTTCGAGGAGGACATTGACCGATTCTTTGATCAGATTCCACGCGCCGACAATGATGATCAGACTGATTAGAACGCTCGACGCGGCATCTGCCCAGAGCCAGCAGAAAGAAACGATCGACGCGCCCGCCGCAATCGCCGTCACCGAGCCGAGCG
>JANLTD010000467.1:0-1538 GCA_031362765.1 Acidobacteriota bacterium
CTTTGCGTCTCCGCGCCTTTGCGTTAAAAAATCCTGAATTTGTCAACTTAAAGCCGTTCTGAATTTTTCCAACGCGCCTTCTAAAATTGAGTCTTCGCGGGCGATGCAGATTCGCATATACGCGTCCCAATCGTCCGAGTCGGCAAACGCGCTGCCGGGCGTTCCGGCAACGCCGTTTTTCATCAGCATTTCGTTAAACGGTAACGCATCGTCAAACTGTTCGGGAATTCGTGTCCAGAGATAAAATGCCGAGCCGGAATCGTAAATTTTGAAGCCTAAATCACTCAAAACCTCGGAAGCGAAGCGGCGTTTGCCGTCGAACTTATCGCGCAATTCGTTGTAATAATTATCGTCTGCCATTAAAACTTTGGATAGTGCTGCTTGCAGCGGCGTCGCGGGACAGACATTGACGACGTTAGCGACGTTATTGATCGGCTGCACCAACGCGCCCGGACCGTAAGCGTAACCCAAACGCCAGCCGGAAATGTTCCACGATTTTGAAAAAGAATTGACCGTCACGGTGCGTTCCCACATTCCCGGTAAAGTCGCGATCGGCGTGTGCGGATTTTCGCCATAGACGTAATGCTCATAGACCTCGTCGGAAATAACCATCAAATCGAGTTCCTGCGCGACCGCCGCGACCGTTTCGAGCTCGGTTTGCGACATCACCTTGCCCGACGGATTGGCGGGCGAGCAAACGATGATCGCTTTGAGCGGAAAATCGCTCCGGTCTTTTAATTCCTTGCATTTTCGAAGCAGCGCGTCTTTTTCAAAAGACAAATTGCCGTCGAGTTCAAAAGTCTCGGTTTTGCCGCCGAATTCCTCTAAAATTTTTCGATGATACGGATAATAAGGCTCGAAAACGAGGGCCGCTTTTCCGCGTAAAAAAGATTGGGCAATGCCGATCAGTGCGCCGGTTCCGCCGTTGGTGATCATTATTTCGAGCGGGTTTGCGTCAACGTCAACTGAAATGCCGTTATATTTTTTGAGTTTTTCGGCGACGGCTTTCCGCAAATTAATATCGCCTTCCGAACCGCCGTAATGATTTTGGCTGGCGGCGATAATTTCTGCCGCTTCACGGGCGAGCTGGGGATTTATCGGAAGTTCCGATTGTCCTTGAACAAGATTGCCGCTCGGCGGCACAAGGCGCGTAATGGCGCGAATATCGGGTTTCACTTTTTTAACTTTTGCTTCTGACATAAGTTACTAAAATATCAGTTTTGCGCGAAAAATTCTAAAACGCTTGAGGGAATTTACCGCAGAGACGCAGAGACGCAGCGAGAAAGAAGAGAAATTTATTGAAATTCTTAATAAAACTCTGCGGCTCTGCGTCTCTGCGGTGAAAAATGTTTTCTGCTAAAATCAATTTGATGAAAACCCAACTGCAAAACTCGCCGCCGACCGTGAAAACCGATTTGATCGGCGGACATTTTCGGTCATTTCGTAAAAACCCAACAGATTTTTTGATGAAACTGTCAAAACTCGGTGATGTTTCGGCTTTCAGAGTCGGCAAAATTCCCGCGTTTTTGATAAATCAT
>JANLTD010000513.1:0-3575 GCA_031362765.1 Acidobacteriota bacterium
GATGCTGCCCGTGATGCTGATGCTTTGCGGGTTCTATTTCAGCTTTGCGGTTGTTCGCGATCCGAATTCCTCGCTTTCTGTTTGGGCTTCGATCGCGCCTTTTGTCGCCCCGATGACAATGCCGGTCAGAATTATGACGGAAATGCCGCCGTTCTGGCAGATCGCGATTTCGGTTTTGGTGAATGGCGCAACAATTGCCGGGCTTGTTTGGCTGGCTTCGCGTGTCTATCGCGTCGGAATGCTGATGTATGGCAAACGCGCGACGATTCCCGAAGTTTGGAAGTGGATTCGGCAACCCTGATTTCGGATTTTGAATTGGCGATTTCGGATTATTTGTTATTTGAAGCCGGTTATCGGAGAAAAATTTTGTCGGCCTAAAAAAGCAGAAACTTATCAAAGATTGATGCGCGAGCGCAAAGAAAAGTACTAAATATGGCGATTGAAATTGAAAAAAAGTATCGTTTGTCCGCAGACCAGAAACAGTTTGTTTTAGATTCGCTTGAAGAAGTCGGTGCGGAATTTATGGGCGAAGATTTTGAGGAGAACATAATTTACGGCGGCGGAATTTTGGATGAAAAACGTGCCGTTTTGAGAGTCAGAAAAACTCAGGATAAAACGATTCTGACCTTTAAGCAGCGCATCCCGAGCGAGTTTGACATCAAACAGCAGATCGAGCACGAATCTGAGGTTGCCGATGCCGAAGAGGTCGAGAAAATTGTCGAATATCTCGGGTTTGTTCCGCGCCTTATCTACGAGAAACGCCGTCAGACCTGGAATTTCCGGCAAGTCGAGATCGTTTTGGACGAATTACCGTTTGGTCTGTTTTTGGAAATTGAAGGTTCGATAATGGCGATCGCCGAAACCGAAATGTATTTGGATATCGAGGATTTTACGGCGGAGCATAAAACTTATCCGAATTTGACTTTTGAATACGGAATTCGGAAAGGAGAATTGATCGAAGCCCGATTTGTATAATTGTCGAGATAGAGGATATTTTATGAAAACAATTATTTTGCTAAGTGTTCTTTCTATGTTTTTGATCGGTTGTTCCGGTCAAAATAAGACTGATAACAAAACGACAGGTTCAGCAAATAAGACCGAAAATTCGCCGCCGACAAAAACCGCAAATCTCTCAAACAGCGCACCAAGTTCCGGTTCGGCGGGGCAAACTTCGTCGGGCGAGAAAATTGAAAAGCCGATTGATATTACTTTCGAGCCGAGTGGTTTTCCGGCAGATTGGCGTTGGATCGATCCGGACAATAAATACAATCCGACAAAATACGACTTAAGATCCGGGGTTTTGCGGATCGATTTACCGACGGGCAAAGATATGTTCGGTGAAACACGAACCGCACCGCAGTTATTAAAAGCAATCGCAGGTGATTTTGAACTTGAAACAAAAGTAAAATTCGATCCGAAAGATGGTTATCAGGGAGCGGGAATCTTTGTGTTTCGTGACGACAGTAATTATATACGGCTCGAACGCGGTTTCGGCGGAGTCGGCAGCGGCGACAATGGCGTTCGTTTTGACAAACGTGAAGATTTAATCTATGAAGCAATTGCGACACAGGAACAATTTCCGACCGACGCTAAAACGGTTGAGCTGAAAATGCGCCGCATCGGTAATGAATTTACGGCGTTTTGGCGGCTTCCCGATGGTGTATGGAAAGAGGTTGGTAAGTATAATTCAAGCTATCCCGAAACTGTTCAGGTCGGTCTGATTGCTTGCAACACAGCGCAGGAAATTCCGCTCGAATTTGCATACATCAAACTTGCGCCGCCGGCGAAATGATTTTGTTCAGAGTGACGGCTTTAGCCGTGAAACTGTTTTGACGGCTAAAACCGTCACTCTGAACAAAAAAATCTTGTCAATCTGCAAGCAAATTCGTTACAATCGTTCTATCGTTTGAAAAGGAGAAATTTGCTATGAGAAAACACGTTTTGGGTTTTGGAATTTTTAATTTGATCTTCGCGTCTTTTGCTTTGGTTTATGCGTTTTTCTACGCGCCCGCGATTCCGCCGAAGGAAACCGTCAAACCGCCGATCGCGCCGATGGAAACACGCGAAGAAAGACCTTACACTTGTCAGTTGAAGAGAAGTAAAATTTCCTTTCAAGTTCAAAGTTCGGAATTTGATTTAGACAAAAGTGAATTGACTTCAAAGATAAGAGTAACCTGGAATGAAAACGGTGAACCGCCAAAACAAATTTTCTTAAAATCCGAACTTTTTACTATTGATCAACGCGGAGCGTCGAAAACATTGGAACCGCTTGTGTTCACAAAAGTTTTTGATAAGCGAAGCGAAGCAACTCTGATAGTTTTATCGAAAGTCGAGAAATCAACTAAAATTGATGAGCGGCAGAATCTATATGTTGCGTTTGATTTGTCGGAAAACGAACCATCTGAAGTTGAATCAAAAGTAAATAGAAATATTTCCGCGGCAAGTCAGGTGCTTTTTGTGCACAAAGCGGCGAAATATTAAGATGAACTAATTTTTCAAAAAAATAAAAAATTCTTGCAAGTTTGAATTGGCTGAATCGTTCTTTCCGCATAAAGTGGTTTTCGGTCAAGTTTCAAGCTTGCATTTTCTTTTTGAGAGGACATTTTTTATGAGAAAGACATCTGTTTCAAATTACAAAATTTTAATCGCGGCAGTTTTGTTGTATTCGGTAATTTTTTCGGGTTGTGCGGCTGATTCCGCAAATTCAGCTAACAAATCAGTATCTTCCGCGCCAAATGAACCGTATCTTTCAAAACGGGCGGCAAATGCGCCGGCATTTAGCCCGAATGAGGCAAAAAGATCGGATCTCGATGATGGAAGAACAAACGGCGAGCGTTATGCCAAAATTGAAGAAAATCCTTTTTTAGAAACGGTTCGCGCACCGCTTTCGACATTTTCAATTGATGTTGACACGGCTTCTTATTCAAACGTGCGAAGATTTCTGAATCAGGGGAGTTTGCCGCCGAAAGATGCGGTGCGGATCGAAGAATTGATCAATTATTTTGAATACGATTATCCGCAGCCGGTCGGGAATGTGCCGTTTTCGGTCAATACGGAAGTAGCGTCTTGCCCCTGGAACGCGAAACACAAGATCGTGCAGATCGGACTTCAGGGCAAAAATGTTTCGCTTGATAATCTTCCGCCGTCGAATCTCGTTTTTCTGCTCGATGTTTCGGGTTCGATGAATGCGCCCGATAAATTGCCGCTTTTGAAAAATGGTTTGAAAATGATGGTTAATCAGCTTTCAAACAAAGACCGCGTCGCGATCGTTGTTTATGCGGGCGCAAGCGGTTTGGCTTTGCCTTCGACCTCGGCCGATGATAAACAGAAGATCATTTCGGCTTTGGACAATCTCGAAGCCGGCGGTTCGACCAACGGCGGACAGGGAATCAGGCTTGCTTACCAGATCGCGCAGGATAATTTCATTACAAATGGTAACAACCGCGTGATACTGGCGACGGACGGCGATTTTAATGTCGGTTTGACCAATGACGGCGAACTCGTCAAACTGATCGAACAAAAACGAAACAGTAATATTTTTCTCTCAGTGCTGGGTTTTGGCACGGGTAATCTGA
>JANLTD010000517.1:0-2714 GCA_031362765.1 Acidobacteriota bacterium
CGGAAATTCGGTTGGAGCAGAAATGTTTTAATTCATCGAATTGCAAACAAAGATTATGAACGAACTTTATTGAGTCAGACAAATTTTGACCAGACAGTCTCAGCCGAACATAGAAATCAAGCCAAACTTGCGGTTAAAGACGAATATCTTTTCGATTTTCTCGAACTCGGCGACGAATATTCGGAGCGTCAATTAGAAACGGCTTTAATCGGCAAAGTCGAACATTTTTTGCGCGAAATGGGCGGAATGTTTGCGTTTGTCGGCAGTCAATTCAAACTCGAAGTTTCCGACAAAGAATATTTTATTGATTTGCTTTTGTATCATCGGGCGTTGCGCTCGTTGGTCGCGATCGAACTCAAGATCGGCGAATTTCTGCCCGAATACGTCGGCAAAATGCAGTTTTATCTCGCGGTTCTAAACGATAAGATTCGTCTTGCGGACGAAAATCCGTCAATCGGCATAATCTTATGCAAAGACAAAGACAAACTGATTGTCGAATACGCGCTTCAACAATCCGTTTCGCCAATCGGCATCGCGCAATACGAACTCGTTTCAACGCTCCCCGAAAATCTTCGCGGCCAACTTCCAACAACTGAACAAATCGCGGAGATTTTGGATATAATTGATTAAGGAAATGGCAGAATATCAAAAATCAAAATAATCGTATGAACGAACAAATCATCGAAAACTACAAAACGGACACTTTGGAAGCGTTTTGCAATTATAAAAAACTGGCGGAACGGGCGATCGCGCAGGTCAGTAAGGACGAATATTTCAAAGCGATCGATGCGGAAGCCAATTCGATCGCCGTGATCGTCAAACATCTCGGCGGAAATCTGCGTTCGCGCTGGACTGACTTTTTGACGACCGACGGCGAAAAGGCTGACCGCGATCGTGATTCGGAATTTATTAGCGACACTGACACGCGGGAATCTTTAGGAAAGCTTTGGGAAACGGGTTGGAATGCCGTGTTGGCGACGCTCGACGCTTTGCAGACGGAAGATTTCGGGCGCACGGTGCAGATTCGCGGCGAAGATTTTTCGGTCGTCAAGGCGATTACGCGCTCGCTTACGCACACGGCGTATCACGTCGGGCAGATCGCGTTCCTCGCCAAACATTTTCGCGCCGCCGATTGGAAAACCTTGAGCGTGCGGCGCGAACAATCGCAGGATTTCAATGCTTTCTTAGCCGAAAATAAAGACAAAGCGCATTATCTTGAAGCAACGCAGGCTTTTGCTGAATCTGATAAAGAGTAAAAAGTTTTAACGGTAAAAGTTTTCAAGGTAAAAGGTAAAAGGTAAAACTTGCTTTTCATTACTAATCAAAATTTGCTTGGAAGTAAATTTTCTTAAGTTTTACCTTTTACCTTTTACCTTTTACCTTTTTACTTGTGCTAATCTGATTTTAGTCTTTTTATGAAATCAATCGCTATTTTAGGTTCGACGGGTTCAATCGGCTGTAATACTTTGAAGACGGTCGAACATCTTAAAGATTTTCGCGTTGTCGCGCTCGCGGCGGGAAGCAATACAGACGTTTTAGCCGAACAGATCATTAAATTTCAGCCCGCATTGGTCGCCGTCAAGGATGATGCCTGCGCTGAGAGCTTGCTTCGCAAACTTTCGGATTCCAACATTCAGATTCCCAAACTTTTAACGGGTGGAGAAGGTTTGATCGCGGTCGCGACGCACGAACAGGCGCAAACGATCGTTTCGGCAACGGTCGGCGCGGTCGGGTTTGTCCCGACGCTGCGGGCATTGGAAGCCGGAAAACGCGTTGCGCTTGCCAATAAGGACACTTTGGTGATGGCGGGCGAATTGATGACAAAAGCGGCGCGTGAATCGGGCGCCGAAATTTTGCCGGTTGATTCGGAACATAACGCGCTGCATCAATGTTTGCGCGGCGAATCTATTGCGGAAGTGAAAAGATTGATCCTGACCGCCTCGGGCGGACCTTTTCGGACGAAATCGAAAGCCGAGATCGAAAACGCGACCGTCTCGGAAGCCTTGAATCATCCGAACTGGAAGATGGGCGACAAGATCACGATCGATTCGGCGACGCTCATGAACAAAGGTTTGGAGGTCATCGAAGCGCGCTGGCTCTTTGGTTTTGGCGCTGGAAGCATTTCGGTCATCGTGCACCCGCAATCGGTCGTCCATTCGATGATCGAAATGGTTGACGGCTCGATTATCGCCCAACTCGGCGTGACCGATATGAAACACGCCATTCAATACGCGCTGACCTTTCCCGAACGAAAACCGGGCTGTCTTGAACCGCTCGATTTTAGAAAGTTTTCGACTTTAACTTTTGAAGAACCCGATCTGGAAAAATTTCCGTGTCTCGCGCTTGCCTACCGAGCCTTGAAAATCGGCGGAACGATGCCGGCGGTTTTGAACGCTGCCAATGAAATCGCCGTCCAGGCGTTTCTTGATAATAAAATTCGCCTGAGCGATATTCCGCGCATTATCGAATCGGTGATGGATGAACACACGGCGCAAGCGGCTTCGAACTTGGAAGCAATTCTAAAAGCTGATGAATTTGCCCGAAATCGCGCTATAATGAGTTTGGGAAAAACTGCCATGGCAATTTGAGGTGAAATTTTATGCAACAGACAACAACTGAAACAATTAAAAATAATCAAACATTTTTCGGAGCGGAAATGACAGATGTTGCCGATGTCGAACCGCCAAAAATTTTGTGGAATAAAGCCGAGTATT
>JANLTD010000525.1:0-2372 GCA_031362765.1 Acidobacteriota bacterium
GATTTTGAAAAAATCACCAAGATACAAAAAGAAGCCCAAGATATGCGAATTGAAGCCGAAAATCGGATGCATCAAATTGAAACGGCGGCCCGTCATGGAACGAATTTTTCCGAAACCGAGTTTGCGTTAAAAAAACTGTCAGCGCGGACTTCCGAATTGCCGATGGCGCTTGAATCGGCACGGATGGAAGAAGAGATTCGCAAGGAACTGGAAAACGATAATTAGGAATCAGACAAAAATAATTAACCTTATCATTGCCCTGAACTTTGGTTAGTATTCACGTCAAACCGGGAATTTTCAATTAAATGTGGGATCGGATGACAAGACTGCTTTACAATTGACGAAGATCGCGAATATGATGTCAAAATCGGAATTTAATTACGGAGTTTTTTGAGTAGTGATGTGATTCGAGGCACTTTATCAAAGACGATTAACCCGAGTGAAAGATCTTTTCGCCTTAGGTAAAATAAAAAACTTTGGTAATAAACATTTTCAAGGTGCGAATTACCCATTTCGCTCGCTCAATAATCTATAAGGTAGAAACCGTTTGATCGAGGAGAAAAAAATGCGTTGTTCAGTTTGTGGAATAGAAAGCACGCCGTCAGCAAGATTTTGTCGCCGTTGCGGAAAGGTTTTTGAAGACGGGGAATATTACATTTGGAAAAAGGGTACGACTCAACCTCTCGGGCCTATTACCGAAAGCGATTTGAAAACTCAGTTGGAAGCAAGCCGTTTGACAAAAGATGATTCGATCGCGAAGGTTGGCGAACAAAATTGGACCCCGATCTGGCAGACACCTTTTGCAAGATCAACTTCGCCGTTAGTTTCACCAAATCAAAACAACCCAAACGCAAACCACAATTTTGCAAATCAACAATTGCCCCCGAATTATGGAAATCAGCCGAATTACGGAAATCAGCCGAATTACGGGAATCAACAAATGGCGGTTGTTAATCGGCAGCAATTTATGCAGCCGGTTTACGGAAATTTCGGGATGCCCGAAGCCTATCAGCGCGGCGATTTTTCACTTGGTTCAAGATTAGGCGGGCTTATGCTTGATGGGCTGATTGCGTTTCCTTTGACAATAATGGCTGTCATACCATTTGTCGGGATCATCGGTGCGCCGCTTCTGTGTCTTTATTTGATTTCCCGTGATTCTTTTATGGGTGGTCAAAGTGTCGGAAAAAGGGTCGCCGGAACCCGCGTCGTCCGCGCCGACGGTCAGCCGTTTACGTGGGGTGACTCGGTTCGCAGAAACATTGTTTATTTCGCCGTCCTGGCTTTGATGATTCCCTGGTTCGGGTTGTTTCTGCACGGCTTTATTGCCATGATTCTGGGGATTATTGAGTTAATTTTAGTAATCAGCGGCGGTCAGCGAATCGGCGACCGATTGGGCAATACTTACGTTGTTAAAGTTTAGTTTGCTTTATTTCAATAGAAAATAGTTTATGCAGCACTCATTGCTTTCTCCAAAAATGTTGAGAATTTTTTGCTTTTTAGTTTTATTGTCGTTGAGTATGTTATCAAACAACTGCGGCGGCGGAAGCGGCGATCCGCCAAACTGGGATGTTTGCAAACTCAGCGAAACACAAACAAGTGCTCAAAAATCTGATGTGCCGGCGACGGATCATTTGGTTGTTTATCTCGATACGAGCGGAAGTATGGCCGGCTATGTTTCGCCCGACGGCGGCAAAGCCTTTGCCGTTTCGCCTGACGGACAAACTATCTTTACGAAAACTCTGCTTGAATTAAGAAGCGTTGTCACCACGCTGAGTCCGCAATCATCGGTTGTTGTCCGTCGGGTTGATACAAATGTTTCCACGCCGTCATTTTCGAGTATTGATCTTTCACAGGCCGCGCTCAATCGCGCTACCTACAACGGCAAAGAAACCAATTTGGCAGGGGCGATCAAAGCTTTTAACGAACCATTGAACAAAGAGGACGAAGAAAGCAAAAATCCGCCGCGTTTTCATATTCTCGTCACAGACGGCGTGCAATCTTCCAACAAACAAAACACCGACACGTCTTGTGATCAGGGCTCGGATTCGGTTTGTGTCAATACCCAAATTTTCAAATTGCTCAAAGATGGCTGGAGCGCAACAATTCTCGGGTTGAAGGGCGAATTTCAAGGAAACGTTTATTCGGAAATCAGTAAATCCGCCGTGCCGTTTTCGACCGGCAAAGACACAAATAAGTTCCGGCCTTTTTATCTGTATATTTTTTCGCCCGATAAAAATGCTTTGACGAAATTGACCCAAACTCTGCGGCAAAGATTGGGCGGCATCGTTAAAACTGAAGAATCTTTGCGAGAATTTTCGCTTACTTCGGGCTACAGTAGCGGAAATTCCGTCATCGAAACGCAAAATCTTTCA
>JANLTD010000544.1:0-1556 GCA_031362765.1 Acidobacteriota bacterium
CTTCGGTCTCAAATTTTAGCGGGTAACTTTATTTAGCATCTCTTACTAATCGGTAACTTTTACTTTCCTTCGTGAAATCTTCGTGTGCCTTCGTAGGCAGATCTAACTTTTTACTGACGCATTACTGTGAACAAAAAAAAACTTGAAGATACTGGCCGGATTATGTTAGATTAATAAAGTGATGCGTCGAACAGCTCGCCCGACACGCTGAAAATAATTCCGCAAATAGTTGTTTTGGAAGACTTATCAATTTCTTGCCTCTATTGACCAATATTGACCAAATTCCGAGAGAGAAAAGTTTCAATGGTAGAAACGACCGTAATAATACACGAACAACAGTTTCACAGAATAAAGAACGTCCTGGCACGTCTTTGCGTCGAATGCGCTGCGCGCGTGGTGTTTTTGGTTGACCGCGACGGCCAGCCGATCGCATTTCACGGCGAGATCGGCGATATGGACACGACAAGTTTTTCATCGCTCGCCGCCGGTAATGTTGCCGCGACGACCTCGATGGCAAAACTTATCGGTGAGGATGTTTTCCCGGCAGTCGTGCACGAAGGCGAGCGCGAAAGCATCTTTATCAGCGTCATCGGCAGAAGTCTGCTGGTCGTTGTTTTCGATGAACGCTCGACACTTGGCCTGGTCAAACTGCGGACTAAAAAGGCAAGTCACGAAGTTGCTTCGATATTTGAGGACGTCATGCGCGACTCTCATAATGGACGACTTAGCCAAAATTCATTTTTCGCCGAAATTACTGACGAAGATATTGACAGTCTTTTCAGCTAAATTCTATTATAAAACTGGTAAAATTTATGACATTTATTAATTACGCTTCACGCGAAATTAACTGCAAAATCGTATATTACGGCCCCGGGCTCTGCGGAAAAACGACGAATCTGCAATATATCTACGATTCGACCGCGCCGCAAGCCAAAGGTAAACTGATAAGCTTGGCGACCGAAACCGACCGCACGCTGTTTTTCGATTTTATGCCGCTCGAACTCGGCACCGTGCGTGGTTTTAAGACACGTTTTCACCTTTACACGGTTCCCGGCCAGGTTTATTACGATGCTTCGCGCAAGCTGATCCTAAAAGGCGTTGACGGCGTGGTCTTTGTGGCTGATTCCCAGGAAGAGCGAATGGATGCAAATATCGAATCGCTTTACAATCTGGAAGAAAATCTGCAATCGCAAGGCTATAATCTGAGGGATTTGCCCTACGTTCTGCAGCTTAACAAACGCGATTTGCCGAATGTCATCCCGACCGACGAACTTTTCGCCGAACTCCAACGCAAAGGCGAACCCGTCTTTGAGGCAACAGCTTCGCAAGGCGTCGGCGTTTTTGATACGCTCAAAGCCGTCGCCAAACAGGTTTTGACAGAGCTCAGAAAAGGCTGAAAATATAATTTTGAAAGACAGCAAACGCCGTTCAGTTAATAGCTTAGCGGCGTTTGCTGTCTTTGCGCGAAAGGTTATGAATATCGGGCCGACAAATTGCGGATGACTAATCTTCATCCTCGGCCGGATCGCAGGTGACGCAGTATTTCGTAATTTCCG
>JANLTD010000578.1:0-2689 GCA_031362765.1 Acidobacteriota bacterium
CAACCGCCAACCGCCAACCGCCAACCGCCAACCGCCAACCGCCAACCGCCAACCGCCAACCGCCAACCGCCAACCGCCAACCGCCAACCGCCAACCGCCAACCGCCAACCGCCGACTGCTATTCCTTGACCCTTAAAAAACTCTCGAGCCGCGATGATTTGAATTCATTTTCACCGTTCACTTCGTCAAAATTTGACGGTTTATCAACGTCGGTCGGGAATTCGATGGTAATTGTCGTACCTTCGTTTTCGCGGCTGCGGACATTTATCGTGCCGTTGTGGTCGCGGATGATCTGATAAACGATCGAAAGTCCAAGCCCTGTGCCTCCGGTCGTCGAATCGGAAAACGGTTCAAAAAGCCGCTCAACCTGTTCGGGTGTCATACCGCAACCCGAATCCTTAAAAATGATGCGGATCCGATTGAACGAAATTTTTTCAGTCTCGACCACCAAGGTTCCGCCGTCAGGCATTGCCAACAAAGCATTTCGCGCCAGATTCCAAAATATTTGTTTGAGCTGGGTCGGATCAGCGGCAAGCAAAACCGGTTGGCGCGGCACGACGGTTTCAAGTTTATGATGTTCTTTCACATCAGGGCTGTGTTTAAGCAGTGTAACCGTGTCGCCGATCGCTTCGCGCACGTCAATTTCCGAAAAATTGCTGACCCTCGGACGCGCATAGGTCAGGAAATTGGTGATGATCTTATTTAAGCGGTCTGATTCGCGAAGCGTTATTTCCATCAAACTGGCTTGCGAGGTGCCGGGCGGCGTTTGTGATTCCAAAACCTGGATCGCGCCGCGCATCGCGCCGAGCGGATTACGGATCTCGTGAGCTAAACCCGCTGCGACGCGTCCGACGGCTGCCAGACGATCTTTGCGGCGGACGTTTTCTTCCATCGTACGGATCTCGGTCAGATCCTGAAAGGTGATGATCAAACCGGTCGTATCGCCTTCTTCGCTAAAAAGCGGTGAAATTCCGTAGCCGACGCGAACGCCAAAGCCTTCGGGCGTCATTAGATCAGACTCAAAACGCGGCGGTTGTTCACCGCTTTCGGTGGTCTCAAGCGCGAGGCGCATCGGATTTTTGATATTGCCGAAAATAGCCGAAATTGATTTACCGAGCATTTCTTCAGATCGGTAGCCGGTGATTTCAGCCGCCGCGGCGTTAAATGTATAAATATTCCCGTCTAAATCAGTTGTGATCAAACCGGAGCGAATTGATTCAATGATCCTTTCGTGCAAAACGCGCAGACTGGCAAGCGTTTTCGCGGTTTGTTTTAATTCTTCGCCCGACGCGTGTCGGTCGGAAAGCCGCGCCGCGAGCAAACCGACGACCAGAAAAGCCGCAGTATTAAACGCAATGATCTGGACGATCTTTCCCATCGAAGGCGTATCTTCAGCGACTGATTGGAGTATTTTCGTGGCGACCAGCATTGAAAGCGAGACAAATGAAAACACGCAGGCCGAAGCCGTCAGGATCGTTTCACGGGGCGACAAAAACAAGCTTGCAATGCTGATCAGTAAAATGTAAAGCGTAATATAAGGCGAGGTCAGATCGCCGGTCCGCCAAATCAGCCACGTTATCAAAAGCATATCAAAGAAAAACTGGACGCGAATTTGCAGACGGTAGTTTTGGGTCAATCGGAGGGTAAAGAAATATGCAATGGTCAACCCGACACAGATCAAAAAAACAATAAATAACCCACGTGGAAAATCGTCATACGAAAGCTTCAATCGTCCGCTGTTCCAAACCCAGGTAGCAACCAGGAGCAAAAAAACGACCAACAATCTTCCGATGATCAGACTTTGGATCTTTTGCGTTAATTTTGAATCGGTCGGCGTTTCTATTGCGTCAATACTGTACATATAAAAAATGAAATTTGTTGATTTGTCGCAGGCGGCATTGCTAAAGTAACATTAGCAGTCGGAAATTTCCAGTAAAGCGATTAAGGCTAAGACTCCCGCTTGTCTATCGGTTTTGGCTTTTGATCGAGAAAGCAGTCGAACGGGGCTTTGGTTCCCTAACAAAAATAAAGACAGCTATCTTTTAGACGCGGTCTTTGTCCGCGTTGCTCACGCATCAAGACTACCGGTCTAAGTTCTTTTTATTGATTGACAATTATTTTGACAGCTTCAAGCAGATTATCGGCGACAAAATGGGGTTCTCTTTTTAATTTTTCGAGATGTGTTTTGCCGTAGCCGGTCAAAACAAGTGCTGTTTTCACCCCGGCGTTCAATCCGAGTTCGACATCGAGAATTTTATCGCCGATCATCCACGAATTTTCGAGATCGATCGGCAGATCAGCCATTGCCGATTCGATCATTCCGAGATTCGGTTTGCGGCACGCGCAGCCGGCGTTTGGCAGATGCGGACAAAAATAGATCGCGTCGAGCTTTTCGGTCAGATCGTTCTGGATCTGTTCGTGGACGGTGTGCATCTCAGCTTCCGTGTAGATTCCGCGGCTGATGCCGGATTGATTTGTCACGATCACAACTAAAAAGCCGTTTTCTTTGAGCAAACGGATCGCTTCATCGGTATAAGAAAAATATTGCAGATCCTCGACACGATGAAGAAAATTTACTTCTTCGATCAAGGTTCCGTCGCGGTCAATAAAAACAGTTTTCGATTTTGGGCTTTTCGTCAAATTATCTGCATTCATCTCTTTTCATCCACGGGACAATATTTTTTTTACT
>JANLTD010000583.1:0-2907 GCA_031362765.1 Acidobacteriota bacterium
AGTCTAATATATGTTTGTCCGGATAATTGATCAAAACTCCGCGTCTTTTGCTTTGATAAACAAAAAGGCTTCCGGCTGCCAAACCATTGGCATGTCCGTCTTTACGTGCGGCGATCAGATCTTCTTTCTTTCCCGCGCCGCCCAGTGCAACCACGGGAACAGTAACCGAAGTTGAAATGGATCTTATTAACCCGATGTCATATCCTTCCATCATTCCGTCTCGTTCAATGGATTGAATTATTAATTCTCCGGCGCCTTTTTCTTCCATTAGCCGAGCAAATTCCAGCGGCGTATATGATGTTGATCGGCGGCCGTTTAAGATCCATGTTCGCTGACCTTTTAAAAATTTCGTCTTGACATCAATACAGACAACAATCGCTGATGCCCCAAACGTTTCCGACGCTTCTTTAATAAAATCGGGATTTCGCGCGGCGAATGTGTTGATGACCACTTTTTCGGCACCGGCTTTTAAGACATCTTTGATATCCTCGATCGTTTTAATTCCGCCGCCGACGGCAAAAGGCATATTTGCCTCCTCGCCGACATTTTTCACGAAATCCAGCGAGATCAACCGGTTCTCGCGCGAGGCCTCTATGTCCAGAAACACCAATTCATCAGCTTTAAGTTCATTAAAGATCTTGACGGCATTGATCGGATCACCAATGTATTTGTGATTCTTAAATTGAATTGACTTGACCAATGCCAGATTCTTTAAAAGTAAAACGGGTATAATTCTCGGTCGAAACATTAAATCTCAATAAAATTCTTTAGTAATTGCGCTCCCGCATCATGGCTTTTTTCGGGATGATATTGGACTCCGAACATATTGTCTTTTGCGATGGCAGAGGCAAAAGTGTAGCCATATTTTGTTTCAGTTACTATATCGGATCGCTGATCCGTTTTTAAATGATAAGAATGGGAAAAATAAAATTCGGCTAAGTCCGGTATATCAGACATCAGCGCACAGTTATTCTTAATCTTTATCTGATTCCAGCCAATATGCGGAACTTTATATTTTATCGTATCTGAGATGCTGAATTTTTTAACCTCGGCATCAAACCAACCCAATCCTTCACTGTCGCCTTCTTCACTACTTTTTGCCATCAACTGCATACCGAGACAAATCCCCAAAACAGGCTTCTTTTCGCCTAAAACGGCTTCATTCAAGGCATCCGTTAAATTCAGTTTTTTTAAGTTCTCCATTGCCTTGCCGAAATGACCAACTCCGGGAAGAATGACTTTCTGACAATTAGCAATATCTTCAGGCTCTGCCGAAATTATGGCGTTGCCCTTCATTCTGTCCATCATTTTCTTGACAGAATTCAGATTTCCCATTCCATAATTAACAATAACTATTTTGGATGCCATCGAAATAGGTTCAAATCAATTTCTATAATTGTATTAACAAAGTATCAATAAAACTAAATATTCAAATGATAATATTTTTTTGTCATCTGAATATTCCGGATTATCTATAAAAAATGGATTTTTCCAATAACAGATCACAGAGTATAAACAAAATGACGCATATTTAATAATTATGGAATCATTGCCGACTTTTCATTTCTTTTCAACTCCTCAGAGCGTTTTTTTGGTGCGCTGTCAAACACATCCTGATTTAACTTGCGTGATTTTTGTATGTGTGCGGGGACAAACATCATACCGGATTGCTCGATAAAAAGGGGAGCAAAATTGGCTTACAGCTGATGTTACGCAAAGTAGTTTTGGTCGCTGAAGGCGACAAATATAATAGCGTAGGGTAAAGCGAACACCGTGAGCGGCACCCTACGACAGTTCGATAATTCGATCCGACGCTGAAAGCGTCGAACAAACAATGAATCAGTATTTACCGAGCTTTGTTGCTCACTTTCAGCGAGCTGATGTCTTTTCTACATCAACGTAGGGTTTCATTCGCTTCACTCATTTCACCCTACGCTATTATATTTGTCACCTTCGGCGACATCAGAATTTCAAGTTTGCGGAATATGAGTTACAGCTATTAATGTGAATCAGGAGTTGAAAAATGTCTATTGATGTTCGTATCCGCCCTGGCGCAGGTTGTCGCCTTTCATTTCATCAATCTTTTTGTTCATATATCGAAACCAGATCGGGGAAATAAGCGACAAGATCATCATTCCCGGATAGCCGGTCGGCATTTGCGGGCTTGTCGCGAATGAATCGAGAGTTTGATAATGTTTGCTGGCTTTGAAATGATGGTCGGAATGCCGCGAAAGCTCAAGCATTATTGACCTTCCGAGAATATGGTCGGAATTCCAGGAATGGCAGGGCAATACTCGTTCATACTTTCCGTCGGCATTCATTTTTCTCGTCAAGCCGTAATGTTCGATGTAATTGACGGTTTCAAGAAGTAGTTTTCCGATAATTGCCGCCGCGACAAACGCGAGCATCGTTTTCCAGCCGAATCCGAGAAAAATAACAAGAAGCAGACTGATCTGAGCAATTGTGTAACCGACCATCCGGTTATAAAGCGAAAATGGGTTTCGGTTATTGCGGCGCTGTTTATCCATCTCAAAACGCCACGCTTGAAGGTAACTGCCAATTTGTGAACGGATCCAAAACGCATAGACAAATTCGTCGCGCCGCGCGGTCGCCGGATCTTTCGGCGTGGCGACGTTTCGATGATGACCGAGATTATGATACGGCAAAAAATGATTCTCCAATGAAATAAGCAACGCAATTTCGCCCAAAAGTTGTTCCGCGCGATTCGAGCGATGCCCCAATTCGTGACCGAGATTGATGGCGACCCCGCAGAGCATTCCCATCGAAATTGTTCGGCCGACAAAATCAGAAACGGCTAAATCCGGCGCGGAGATCGTCAGCAGAAAAAGCACAAAAACGGCGGTCAGGATCGGAATCAAAAGATACAAAAACCAATCAAAAAAACCA
>JANLTD010000632.1:0-7404 GCA_031362765.1 Acidobacteriota bacterium
AAATAAAACCCCTTTTGTGTGGTATCCCCCCGGGCCCCCCCCCCGACTCGCCCCCCCGCCCCCCCCACCCCCCGACTCTGAACCGTTGTGATTCTTTTCCCGTAGGTGATGGCGGTCAGGGACCGCCACTAGACGAGTGAGTTTTTTTTACGGCTCTTATTTTTCAAAGACCTTTAAGCGGACGTAAAAATATCCGCTTGATTCTTGAAGCGCGTTTCGAGCGAATTGCAAACAACTTCGCAGAGCGTAAAAATAGTTTCGTCAGCGATCGCATAAAAAACCGTGTTGCCTTTCTGGCGGCGTTTGACCACGCCGGAAGTTTGCAATATTTTCAGATGTTTTGAAACATTCGGTTGGCTGGTTGCGACCGCGTCGGTCAATGCTGTGACGCTTTTTTCGCCGTCCTGCAGACATTGCAGAATCCGCAAACGCAATGGCTCGGACAACATTTTGAAGCGATTGGCGACCATTTCCAAAGCATCCGTTGAAAGTTCTTTTCCGTTCATATGCTTATAAGAATATGCCAAAGAAGTAATATGTTGCAAACTTTTTCGGGATATCCCAATCCAAATGCTCTGGACATTTATTGATTTTGGTGGTTAAATCGGTTTGTCTTACCGAAAAAGTGAACCCCTAAAATTTGTGATCAAAGATGAAGTTTGGCGCACGCAAGTTAAAACTGTCTAAACGAATCTCAACCGCCATCGGTTCGGAAACGCCGCTGCGCGAGCTTGCCGGAAACCTCTCGCAATTCGCAAAATACGCGTTGGCGGAGGCCAGCAGCCTGTCGATCGAAAAAATAGATATTAATCTGAAGCGTCTGCCAAAAAGGCTCGAAGGTTTTCGGCTCGTCCATCTATCGGACATTCATCACAGTCCTTTTACAAGCCTCGAACATATTGCGCGGGCCGTCAAAGTCGCCAATCGTTTGAAACCCGATATGTTCGTTTTAACGGGCGATTACGTTTCGCACGAAAGCGAATATATCGAACCGGTCGCCGAAGTTTTAGGCAAATTGGAGTCGGAATTCGGCAGTTTTGCATGTCTCGGAAATCACGATCATTGGACTGATGCTCAACTCATTACAAATTCGTTTCGGCGTGCCAATATCAATGTCTTAATTAATGAAGGTTTTCGTTTTACGGCGCGTGAGGCTTCGCTCTGGCTCTGCGGAGTTGACGATTATATGGTCGGCAAGACCGATTTACGGAGCGCGTTGCACGGCAGTTTTCCCGACGAAATGAAGCTTCTTTTAGCGCATAATCCAGTCATTGTCCGGCAAGCGGCACGTTTTGATGTTGACCTTGTTTTGAGTGGACACACGCACGGCGGACAGGTCAAATTGCGCGACGAAGATAAACGGATTTTGCCAAACAGACGTTTGAAAAACGGTCTGCATCGCCGCCGCGATACACAAATTTATATTACCCGCGGAATCGGCACCGTCGTTTTGCCGATCCGCTACCAATGTCCGCCCGAAATTTCACTGATCGAACTTCACTCAATTTAATTTGCGATTTGCGATTTGCGATTGGCGATTGGCGATTAGATAATGGTTATTTGTTATTCGAGTTTTCAAGTTAACAGTTTGACGATAGCGATCATTTTGCAAAAAATCGCAGATCGAAAATCCAAAATCTCAAATCTTAGAAATGGCTTCAAATGTTGTCACCGTCCCAAACCTTCTGACCTTTCTGCGAATGGCTTTAATTCCCGTTTTTGCGAGTCTTTTGTTCTACGGCTACAGCGGCTGGGCGTTGTTCGTTTTTCTCGTCGCGGGAATTTCCGACGGCGTTGACGGTTTTATCGCCCGCAGATTCAATCAGGAATCCGAACTCGGCACGATCATTGACCCGATCGCCGACAAACTTTTGATGACGGTTGCGTTTGTGGTGTTGGCGATGCCCAATGTTTTGCAATCGCACGTCAGACATTTGCCCGTACCATTCTGGGTGGTCACTGCCGTCATCGGGCGTGATGTTTTGATTGTCACGGTCGCCGGCGCGATCAACGTGATGACCGGATTTCACGGCTTTAAGCCGTCGTGGCTCGGCAAATTAAGCACGTTTGTGCAGGTCATTGCCGTCGCGCTGATTCTCCTTGCCGCGTTCCTCGATTATAGTTTCTATCTGCCGACGGTTTATCTTATCGTCGTGATTCTGGCTTTTGTTTCAGGAATCCACTACATTTTTCACGTCGCAAAGTTGATGAACGAAAAAGAAAATAAACCTGAATTGAGATAACTAGTCTCAGTAGATCCAAATTTTGGATGTCGGATGTCGGATTATTCATCAATTCAAATCCTGAACTTTGCCGAATTTTAGAGTTTGCCGCCGATAATTGGCAAATTTTTTGCGGTTTCAATTGTTATCAATGACTGCTATTTACCGTCGAAAGTGATCCGTCTTTCCAAATTTGGATCTACTGAGGTCTGATATTTAGCATTTTGATAATTTTGCCTTAGGCGTTTAGACAAAACCGGGGATAAATAATTGAACACTTTTTAGACTCTTATTTGAATTTCTAACATCAGTCATCCAAATCCATAGTCGAAGTAAAAAAACAGATTACGCTTTAAATTCTTAAGTACCAAAAATAAAGTACTCCATTTCAATTTGAACTGGTCAGAACCGCCTGCGGTAGCGGGCGGGTTAAGTTTCACAAGTAATAGTGTATTTAGTCAAAACCCATCCGCTACCGCAGATGGTTCTGACTTGTCCAAAATCAAGTGGGTTACTTTATTTCCTCTTCGTTACTAATCTTATTAATCCGGATTTCAACTTGTCTTTCATTTTCAAAAATTACGGTTACTAAAAACGTCAGTCAATTTGTGCAAAGGAAAACACTCGAATTGACCTTGATAGTTTTGATTTTTCGAGTCAATTCCGGTCTTAAAACAAGGAGTAAAATATGTTCAGTAAGTTCGATCGCAAGTTAGGTTATGTTTTATTTTTGGTTTTATTGGTCGTAAATGTCGTTAGCGGGCAGCAATCAAGTGATCGTGTCTGGCGAGAAGTTAGCGATTCAAACTTTAAGCAGCGACCGGTTGATCGGTTCACGACGACTGATGGTTATAAAACTTTTCGCTTGAATAAAGCCGCGCTAAAGTCTATTTTGACTTCAGCCCCGCAAGAAAGTGAGACGGTCGGACAGACCAGCGGTATTATTCTGACCTTGCCGATGCCCGATGGTACATTTGAAAGATTTGCCATTAAGGACTCACCCATTATGGAAGCGGAACTGGCGGCAAAGTTCCCGGAAATTAAAACTTATCTCGGACAAGGAATTGACAATCCGACGGCGACGACCAGATTCGACCTTTTGCCGAGCGGATTTCACGCGATGATCCTTTGCGATCAAGGCACGATCTACATAAATCCGTATTCCGTCAAGGACACGAATAACTACATCAGTTTTAACAAAGCTAATCTGGCAAAAAATCCGAATCCGTTTGTTTGTGAAGTTGGAACAAAAGAAACTCTGCTTGATGTCGAACCGTTGAACTACAAAACCTACAATGACACGCCTAATATCGTGACAAACGGAACAACACTTCGGCAATATCGGATGGCTTTGGCGGCAACCGGAGAATATACGGCGGCGGTCGGTGGCGGAACCGTTGCCGGAGCATTGGCGGCGCAGGTTGTCGTAATGAACCGCGTCAACGGAGTTTATGAACGCGAATTGTCGGTCAGGATAAACATTATCGCCAACAACAACCTGATTATTTACACAAATGCCGCAACCGATCCATACACAAACAGCGACGGTGTCGCGATGCTTGGTCAAAATCAAACGAATGTTACTACAGTTATCGGCACGGCCAATTACGACATCGGACATGTTTTCAGCACGGGCGGCGGCGGCGTTGCAACTTTGCAATCACCTTGTAACGCAGGAACCAAAGCCCGGGGCGTGACCGGATTGCCGACCCCAATTGGAGACCCTTTTGCAATTGATTTTGTTGCGCACGAAATTGGACATCAATTCGGCGGAAATCATACTTTTAACGGCAGTTCAGGCAATTGCCCGGCAAGAAGCGCACTTAACGCTTTTGAACCTTCAAGCGGTTCGACCATTCAGGCTTATGCGGGAATTTGCGCCCCCCAAAACCTTCAGTTAAACAGTAATGATTATTTCCATGTCAGAAGTTTGGAAGAGATGGTGGCGTTTATCACAAACGCCGGAACAGGCGGTTCTTGTTCCGGAAATTCAGCCACCGGAAATACTCCGCCGAGTGTCAGCGTGGTTGGCGGAACTACTTTTACGATTCCCCAAAATACGCCTTTCTCATTAACTGCGCTGGGAAGCGACATTAATGGCGATACGATAGCGTATAACTGGGAAGAATACGACCTGGGGCCGGCAGATGCTTTAGACCAGCCGGTAAATTCGGCGGCTAACGCTCCTATTTTCAGATCATATTTGGCGACCACCTCGCCGACGCGAACGTTTCCATCGCTTCAGTATATTTTGAACAATAATAATCTTCCGCCTCCAACTTATATTTGCGGAGGACCAACTTGTCTGACGGGAGAAGTTCTTCCGACGATCACCCGTACAATGACCTTTCAGGTGACGGCACGCGATAACAGAGCCGGCGGCGGCGGCATTAATTCGACAACCGCAACTGTCAATGTTGATGCCGGAAGCGGACCGTTTAAGGTCACGGCGCAGGATAGCTTTGCGCCGAATTGGCAAGGTAATTCGGCGCAAACGGTCACCTGGAATGTGGCAAATACAACTAGTGCTCCGGTCAGTGCGGCTAATGTAAGTATTCTGTTATCAACCGATGGCGGAAATACTTTCCCGACAACAATCCGCGCAAGCACTCCGAATGATGGAACAGAAGTTATAAATGTTCCAAATTCGCCGACCACAATGGCAAGGTAAAGGTTCAGGGGGTTGGAAATATCTTTTTTGATATATCAAATGTTAATTTTACGATTACACTCGGCCCATCCGCCGCTTCTGTCAGCGTTGCGGGCCGCGTTCTCTCGCCGGAGGGCAGAGGCATTGCCCAGGCAAGAGTTTCAATTACCGACCAAAACGGCACGGCACGAACGGCACGAACCAATTCGTTTGGGTATTTTCGTTTTGAAGCTGTCGGTGCGGGACAAATTTATACGTTTGAAATAAGACACAAACAGTATCAGTTCACACCGCAAACGCTGCCCGTTAATGACGATATCAGCGACTTGAACTTTATCGCTCAACCTTAAAAGGTCAATTCAATCAGTGTCGTTGCGATCAAAATAATGCCGTTGTTGAGAAATCACGCTCAACAACGGCATTATTTTTTCTATCCTACATTCAAAATTACTAATCCGGCATTTTTTTTCGTGTCTGCGCGTGTTTGCGCGTGGACAGTTTTGCAGAGAAACTTTCAAATTCATTTAATCTGACACGTGTAGAATTAAATTAGTAACGCAAGTAAAATAAGATGCGCCATTTACCATCAGAGAGTTAAACGAGTCAAATAGCGGTCGCCAATGGTTGAACTCCCGCTAATTAACAGTCGAGTTAAACCATTAGTATCTACGCATCTTTGAAAATTCATTTTCTTCGCGGCTCTGCCGCCCGATGTGCGGAAAGGCTGTGCCTTTCCGGATCGTGTTCCCTGATTTTCTGCGGCTACGCCGCCGACTTCGAGGCGTAGCCTCGTTTGATTTAGGAGAAACAGTTTCGGCGAGGCGAAGCCATCGCCGCACATCGGGCGGCAGAGCCGCAAAAAACAAACCATTCACACTTGTGTAGATACTAATGGAGTTAAACTATTGGCTTCCGCCAAACCTTCTTCTGACTCAGAGAACAAAATCCATCTGGGGTAGGTTATTTTTCCATTGTTACTTTTCCAAATTATTCTTCGAAAATCGTTCTGAAAATTTATTAACTTGAACTTTTGAAATAAACTTGACAACAACACACTCATATATTATTCTATCAACGCATTCAACTTGCTGCTCTGGTTTTTATCACGAACGGCTTGGGAATCAGCTATCATAAAGCAGTTTTTAAAGGAGAAATTTATAAATGAGTAAAATTATTGGGATTGACTTGGGAACGACAAATTCGGTGGTCGCTGTCATGGAAGGCGGCGAACCGGTCGTTATCACCAATGAAGAAGGCGGACGCACAACTCCTTCGGTTGTTGCTTTCACCAAAGACGGCAACCGTCTGGTCGGACAGGTTGCGAAACGCCAGGCCGTGACAAACCCCGAAAACACGCTGTATTCGATCAAGCGTTTTATGGGCAGACGTTACGAAGAAGTTACCGGCGAGATCAAACAGGTTCCGTTCAAGGTTGAAAAAGCGGGCAACGGCGATGTCCGGATCGACGCGCAGGGCAAACACTATTCACCACCCGAAATTTCGGCGATGATCTTGCAGAAATTGAAAAAAGCGGCTGAAGATTATCTCGGCGCAAAGGTTGATAAAGCGGTCATCACCGTTCCGGCATATTTTAACGATGCCCAGCGGCAAGCTACCAAGGACGCCGGCAAGATCGCCGGACTCGAAGTAATGCGAATCGTCAACGAACCGACCGCCGCCGCATTGGCTTACGGTTTGGACAAGAAAAAAGACGAGATCATCGCGGTTTTCGACTTTGGCGGCGGAACATTTGACGTTTCGGTGCTCGAAGTCGGCGAGGGCGTTGTTGAAGTAAAATCAACCAACGGCGACACGCACCTTGGCGGCGACGACGTTGACGAAGCCTTGATCAAATGGATCATTGACGAATTCAAAAAAGATCAGGGATTTGATCTGACTGCGGACAAAATGGCTTTGCAGCGCTTAAAGGAATCGGCGGAAAAGGCGAAAGTCGAACTCTCAAGCGCGATGGAAACCGAGATCAACTTGCCGTTTATCACGGCTGACCAATCGGGACCGAAGCACTTGGTGATGAAGTTGACGCGGACAAAATTTGAGAATCTGGTCGAGCCGCTTCTCAAACGTCTAATGCCGCCGGTCGAACAAGCGATCAAAGATGCCGGTTTGACTGCCAAAGACATTCAGGAAATCGTACTCGTCGGCGGTTCGACACGAATTCCGAAAGTCCAGGAAATGGTCAAGAATTTTTTCGGAAAAGAACCGAACAAAACCGTCAACCCTGATGAAGTGGTCGCACTTGGTGCAGCTGTTCAAGCGGCGGTTCTCGGCGGCGAAAAAACCGATATTCTGCTTCTTGACGTGACGCCTTTGTCACTCGGGATCGAAACTTTGGGCGGTGTGATGACGCAAATGATCCAGCGCAATACAACGATTCCGTCGCGCAAATCGGAAACCTTTTCGACCGCTTCGGACAACCCGCCTTCGGTCGACGTCCACGTTGGGCAAGGCGAACCACCGATGGCATCGGACAATAAGCCGCTAGCAAAATTCCATCTCGTCGGGCTACCGCCG
>JANLTD010000679.1:0-6718 GCA_031362765.1 Acidobacteriota bacterium
CTTCATGAAGTAACGCACGGAACATCAAACCGTCTGCACGGAAATTCGGCGGGTTTGTCAACCAATATGGCGCGCGGCATGGGCGAAGGTTGGTCAGACTGGTATGCGGAAGCGATGCTATCGGAACCGACCGATCCGGTCAACGGTATCAATACGACGGGCGGCTATGCGACATTCCTGATCTCAGCCGGATTTACCGGCAACTATTATTACGGCATTCGCCGCTTTCCGCGTGCGCCGATCACGTTCAACGGAACAAACGGCCGACCGCATAATCCGCAAACTTTCAGATATATCAATGCCGGCTGCGCCGCTTTATATGACGGTTCGCAAAGCGCATTTCCGCGCGGCCCGGTCGGTTCGGCAACCTGCGATCAGGTTCACAATATCGGTGAGATCTGGAGCAGCATGTTGTGGGAAATTCGTAACCGGATGGTGACGCGACTCGGACATACAGCGGGAACGACACGGGTTCTTCAGATTGTCACTGACGGCATGAAACTTGCTCCGGTCGGTCCGACGATCCTGCAGGAACGTGATGCGATCATCGCGGCAGCGGCGGCGCTCCCGCTCGCTCCCGAAGCATCGCTTGACGTTGTTGATGTTCGTGAAGGTTTCCGTGTTCGCGGTGCGGGCTTTAGCGCGGTCGTCAATAATGCGGGAACAGGCGCCAACAATACGGTTGTCACCGAAGGATTTGACGTTGCAAATGTTGCTTTGACAAACCCGTTCTCGGTCAGTGATTCGACGGGCGACAACGACGGATTCCCCGAACCGGGTGAAAATGTCTTGTTGAGCGTTCCGGTCAGAAATACAACCGGCGCAACGGTCACCGCGGTGACGGTCAATATCAACGGCGGATCAAATGTCGCATACGGCAATATCGCCGACGGCGCGACCGTCACGATGCAGATCCCGTACACGATTTCGGCCGCCGCCGCCTGCGGAAGTCTGCATACCGTCACGATCAATATAAGCAGCGCGATCGGTGCGCAAATTCCGCAAATGCGTTCATTCACGCTCGGCGCCGGAGTGGTTTCGCTTTCAGAAAACTTCGACGCGGTGACCGCGCCCGCGATTCCGGCCGGTTGGACCGCAGCACCGATCCTAAACGGAATAAATTTTGTGACGACGACCAACAATGTGAATTCTTCGCCAAACGCAGCTTTCGCGCTTGATCCGACAACGGTCGGCGGCGGAACCGATCTGACCTCGCCGGTAATTCCGATAACTTCTGCGGGAGCAACTGTCTCGTTCCGCAATCGTTATGATACCGAAGGCGGTTGGGACGGCGGCGTTCTGGAAGTCAGTATCGCCGGCGGGGCTTTTACTGACATCATTACGGCCGGCGGTTCGTTTCTGCAGAACGGTTACACCGGCATTTTGGGTGCCAACGGAGTGAATAATCCGCTGGCCGGCCGCAATGCGTGGAACGGAAATTCGGGTGGTTATCTGACTTCGGTCGTCGCCTTGCCGGCTTCAGCGGCAGGACAAAATGTCCAGCTCAAATGGCGTTTCGGCGCGGATGATAACACGGCCGGAACAGGTCCTAATCCGGGTTGGTATATTGACAACGTATCGGTTGTCGGATCCTACAATTGTTCGTTGGCACCGAATGTCAAATCACGCGCCGACTTTGACGGCGACGGCAAAACCGATCTTTCGGTCTTCCGTCCGTCAGAAGGCAACTGGTATCTTAATCGTTCGACCGCCGGATTTGTTTCCGCTAACTGGGGACTTTCTACCGACCTGACCACGCCGGGCGATTTCGACGGCGACGGTAAAGCCGATCTCGCGGTTTTCCGCCCGTCAACCGGTGTCTGGTTTGTCCTGCAGAGTTCGAACAATGCGGCGGCAATTCTCGCCTTCGGTTCAACCGGCGATATTCCGCAGGCCGGTGATTTCGACGGCGACGGCAAAGCCGACTTTGCGGTCTTTCGTCCGTCAACCAGTGTCTGGTACATCCGCAACAGTATGAGCGGAAGCGTCACGATCGCCGGTTTCGGTGCGGCAAGCGATGTTCCGATCCGCGGCGATTACGACGGCGATGGTAAAACCGATATTGCCATCTTCCGTCCGTCAACCAATCAATGGTGGGTTGCCAGAAGCAGCGGCGGTATCAGCGTTTCGACGTTCGGACTGGCGGGCGATAAACTCGTTCCGGCGGATTATGACGGCGACAACAAAGATGATGTCGCGATCTATCGCAACGGTGCGTGGTTTATTTTGAGAAGCACGAACGGCGCGGTTGACATCGTTAATTTCGGACTGGCGGCAGATTTGCCAGTTCCGGGAGACTACGACGGCGACGGCAAGGACGATCAGGCGATCTATCGCAACGGCGTGTGGTGGCTTAACCGTTCGACGGCAGGAGTGGCATCGGCACCGTTCGGTCTGACGACCGACATCCCGACTCCGACTCGCTATATTCCGTAGTGATACTTTGTCACATCAGACAAAAAGCAGGCGGTCAGATTATTTTGACCGCCTGCTTTTACTTTTCAGTAATAATCGTCAAGAATTTTAAGTAGAATAAGTAGTTCCAAATTTGGCCATTTCTGTCGCAAAAAGGACAAATCGGTATAGTGAGCGGTAGCGAACACCTTTCATTTTCTACAGATTTTAGCTGATGAAGACTGTTCGCTACCGCTCTCTATACTGTTTTAATTGCAATATCCGACATCCCAAATTTGGGAAGAATCATCCACAAAGTTACACGAAGAAAACCTTTTTACACGTTCCTTAAGAAGCTTGGGGTTTTGGTTTTTGAAAGAAATTCTTCGTGAAATCTTCGTGAGGCTTCGTGGGTGATTTCTTGAAAAAAATTATGGCAAACAAATATATCATCGCATTGGATCAGGGCACGACAAGTTCGCGCTCCGTTCTTTTTGACGAGCAAGGAAAACTGCTCGACATTGCCCAACAGGAATTCGAGCAGATCTTTCCAACTTCCGGCTGGGTCGAACATAACCCGGACGAGATCTTAAAAACACAATTCGACACGCTTGCCGAAGTTATTTCAAAAAACAATATTTCGCCCGAAGAGATCGCCGGCATCGGGATCACCAATCAGCGCGAAACGGCCGTTGTGTGGGATAAACTGACGGGCAACGCGATTTACAACGCAATTGTCTGGCAAGACCGGCGAACCGCGCCGATCTGTGAAGAACTTAAAAGCGCCGGACTCGAGCAATACGTCAAACAAACGACCGGACTCGTCATTGATTCGTATTTTTCAGGCACCAAAGTAAAATGGCTGCTTGATAATGTTGAAGGCGCGCGGGAAAAAGCCGAAAAAGGCGAACTGCTTTTCGGGACGATAGATACCTGGCTGCTATGGCATCTGACCAACGGAAAGATCCACGCAACCGATTATTCAAATGCGTCTCGGACGATGCTTTACAATATTGCTGATTTGAAATGGGACGAGAAAATGCTTGAAGCATTGGACATTCCGGCTACTATGCTGCCCGAAGTCAAACCGTCCGGTTATCATTTTGGCGATTACGAGCTCGAAGGCGTGCAAATTCCGATCGCCGGCATCGCGGGCGATCAGCAAGCCGCGCTTTTCGGGCAGGCCTGTTTTGAACCGGGAATGGCGAAAAACACTTACGGCACGGGTTGTTTTATGCTGATGAATACCGGCGAAGAAATTCAGTATTCGGAAAACGGACTGCTCACAACGATCGCCTGGGGATTGGACGATAAAGTTAATTACGCGCTCGAAGGCAGCGTGTTTATCGCCGGCGCAGCAGTTCAATGGCTGCGCGACGGTTTGAAATTTTTCGCATCCGCATCGGATTCCTCGAAGGCCGCGTTAGAGGTCGAAGGCGATAATCCGGTTTTCGTGGTGCCCGCGTTTGCCGGACTCGGTGCACCATATTGGGATATGTATGCCCGCGGCGCGGTGTTTGGTCTGACGCGCGACACGGGCAAAGATCACATAACAAAAGCGACGCTCGAATCCATCGCCTATCAGACAAAAGACATTCTGAATGCGATGCAGGAAGATTCGCGCATCGAGCTTGCCGAATTAAAGGTTGACGGCGGCGCGTCTGCCAATAATTTCCTGATGCAGTTTCAGGCGGATATTCTGGGCACACGGGTCGAACGACCCGAAGTTATCGAATCAACCGCACTCGGCGCGGCTTATCTGGCGGGCATCACGGTCGGTTTGTGGAAGAAAGAAGACATCATTGATAACCGCCGGATCGAAAGGGTCTTTGAACCGACATTCGACGAGGTAAGGCGGAATAAGTTGTATACCGGTTGGAAAAAAGCCGTCAAACGCACAATGAATTGGGAGAATGAGTAGTTTTTGGTTTTTGGTGTTTGGCTTTGGTTTTTAATATCTAAAAAAACTCTCTGCCTTCTGACAATCAAAAAAACCAAAGTATATGAGATATTATGTTTTCGTTAAGAGTACAAACGCGGAACGCACTTTGCTTGCCTGCCGCGCGTTGCTGGCGGGAACACGCTAAAGCGTGGACTCTGAACGAAGACAAAAACATCTCGAAACTTATGTTCACCTACTTATTTGCATTAATAAATGAGGTTCAAGATTAAATTAAAGATCAGCTCTGAGCTGACAGCTATTAGCTGATAGCTGATTGTCTGAAACTTTTTTATTACGCAACTTGGTATTAATATGACCAAAGACCAAAAACCAAAAAAGATAATGCAATTCCGAATAATTTTAATCTTAGTTGTTTGCCTGCTATTTTCTCAGGCAAGTCCGGCTCAAAAGATCGAATTTTGGCTGACGAAAAGCGATCAAACGGCGCTGCTCGAAAAACAATCGGCGAAATTGGCTTTCGGCGCAAAGGCGAAAGGTCTTTCAATCGTCGAGATTGATGAAAACAAAACGTTTCAGATGATTGACGGTTTCGGCTATTCCCTGACCGGCGGCAGTGCGCTGGTCATTAATCGATTAGAAAAACAAACAAAGCAAGCGCTTTTGAAAGAGCTGTTCGGCACCGGCAAAGACTCGATCGGCATCAGCTATTTACGAATCAGCATCGGCGCGTCCGATCTGAATGAAGAACCATTTAGCTACGACGATCTGCCGGCGGGCGAAACCGATCCGAAACTCAAAAAATTCTCTTTGGAACCGGATGAAAACGACCTCATTCCTTTGCTCCAAGAAATCGTCCGGCTGAATCCGGAGCTCAAAATTCTTGGCTCGCCGTGGTCGGCGCCCATTTGGATGAAGGACAATAACAGTTTCACGGGCGGCAGTCTGCGGCCCGAATTTTACGATACGTATGCGCGATATTTTGTAAAATATCTTCGCGAGATGGAAGGTTTCGGAATCAAAATTGACGCGATCACGCCGCAGAACGAGCCGCTCCATCCGGGTAATAATCCGAGTATGCTGATGACGGCCGAGCAGCAGACGGAATTCATCAAAAAACATCTCGGTCCCGCCTTCAAAAAGGCCGAGATCAAAACGAAGATCATCATCTACGATCATAACTGCGACAAACCCGAATATCCGATCGAGGTTTTAAGCGATGCGGGCGCGCGGGAATTCATTGACGGTTCGGCTTTTCATCTCTACGCCGGAAATATTACGGCGCTTAGCCGTGTGCACGAGGCTTTTCCCGACAAAAACGTTTATTTCACCGAGCAATATACATCTTCAAACGGCAATTTCGCGGATGATCTAAGCTGGCATATTAAAAATGTGCTGATCGGCGCGACACGCAATTGGAGCAAGATCGTTTTGGAATGGAATCTGGCAAATGATGCCGAATTCAAGCCGCATACGGCTGGCGGCTGCGATACCTGCAAAGGAGCTTTAACGATTGCCGGTAATACAATTACAAGAAATGTCTCGTATTACATTATTGCCCACGCCGCCAAGTTTGTTCCGCCCGAATCGGTCAGGATCGAAAGCAATGTTACAGGCAATCTTCAGAATGTGGCTTTCAAAACGTCCGCCGGGAAAATCGTCTTGATCGTACAGAATGATGGGCAGGAAACCGCGAATTTCAACATCAAATTCAAAAACAAAGACGCGATCGCATCGCTTCCGGCAGGCGCCGTCGGAACATTTGTCTGGTAAAAGCCTTCTTAAACTCGACGGCATATGGATCACAAAAGCTATTTTCGCGCCCTGCGCTCAGGCAAGCAGGGATGCCTTGCGCTCCAGTCTTTACTTTTTCGTTTTCTGTGAGAATAACTTTTGAGTGACGGATTACCGGCATTCATATTTTCATGTTTTAAATGTTCTGTAAACTTAGTTTCTTTATTATTTGAAATCTCAAATCTGAAATCTCAAATAATAATTGCCGGGCGAAAATCAATTGTTGAAAATTAAGAAATTAAAGCACTTAGATTCGAAATAAGTGATAGGTGAAAACGACCCCTCACTTATTTCGAATGACAGAAAGGCGCATAAATCCGAAGTTAATGCGCCTGCGAGCGTCGGCAATAGATCTTTTTTAGCTTATTACTGATGTCACGCAAAGTAGTTTTGGTCGCTAAAGGCGACAAATATAATAGCGTAGGGTAAAGCGAACAAAAGTGAGTTTTCGCCCTCCGACAGTTTGACAATTCGATCCGACGCTGAAAGCGTCGAACAAACAATGAATCAATATTGACCGTGATTTGTTGCTCACTTTCAGCGAGCTGATGTCTTTTCTGCATCAACGTAGGGTTTCATTCGCTTCACTCATTTCACCCTACGCTATTATATTTGTCACCTTCGGCGACA
>JANLTD010000691.1:0-6742 GCA_031362765.1 Acidobacteriota bacterium
AGGTGCGGATTGCCGGAGGCTCTTTTAGCCCAGACGGAAAAACACTCTTTCTTGATGTTGCAGCCAGAAACCCTAAAACCGGAAACGGCGCATCAGATGTTTGGGTTTCATTGAAAAAAAGTAATCTATGGACAGAGCCGAAACCGCTAAGCTCAGAAATTAACAGCGATGGTTACGACAATTTTCATTTCTTCTCGCCAAATGGCAAGGAGCTATATTTCGTCCGTGATTTTAATACTTTTTACAAGATCAAATTAAAGATCGCGCTTGATTTTGTCCGAAATCAGAAAGCCCCAGAAAACCAATAAGGAGAATCAAATGAACGAAGATAACTTAATCGAAAATTTTCCGATCGGCGAAACGGTTGAAGTAGAAAAAGGCGTTTTGATTGAAAGACGTTCGTTTATCAAAACGGTCACAATAGCATTAAGCGTGCTAAGTTTGCCATTTGTTTCAAAGTCACAAACTGCCAAACTTCAAAATGAAACTCTGACCTACGAACAGTTTCTTCAAGAAGTCGTTCCAATTGCTAAAAAATTGATGGCGAATAGTTCTTTGGTTGGACAAAGCAAATATCTGCTGACTTTGGCTGCATATGCCGTCCAGCTCGAAAATGTTCCGATTCCAAAGATGCGCGATAGCGGACAAGGCGCAGGTCCCGGAACGTATATTGGCGTGAACGAAGCTCCTGATGCACCTTTCACGGTTTTGCACTGGAAGATGGAGCCGAATACGGTCATTCGCACTCACGCCCACACTTACGGAAATGTGGTCACACTCGGACTCGAAGGAGAGATCCGCATCGTTAATTTTGAAATGGTCGAAGCGAAAGATTTTTCGAGCGGAAAGAAATTTAAGGTCAGAAAAACAACTGACCAAATTTTGACAGCCGGTAAAACAAATTTAGTTAATCTCGAAGCTAATTACATCCACGGTTTTCAAGCCGGTGCCAAAGGCGGACGAGGTTTGGACATCACCACGCGGATCAAGGAAAAACAACCGACACCATATCTGGATTTAGCCAAAAAGCCTTTGGTTGAAGCAGATAGTATTTATGAAGCATCCTGGATAATTTAACGGATCCGCAATCTGAAATATGAAGCGTAATTTAATCAATGTCTGGCAGCCGTCCGATTTGACGCAACTCGAATTGCAAAGAGGGTTTTCCGTTAAACGTCCTGTTCCGCGCCATTGGCACGAGGAATATCAGTTTTGTTTGATCGAAGCAGGCGAAGGCGACCTGACCTATCGCGGCAAAGATTTTCTCACGCCGCCTGCCAGTTTGTTTATCGTTCATCCCGGCGAGGTTCACTCGAATCGCGCATTTGAGAATGAGGGTTGTAGCTTCAGAACAATTTTTCTCGAAACTGCGGCGATGGAAAATGTCGTTGCTCAAATTCACTGTCAAGAGAAGATTTTGCCTTTTTTCCCTTCAACGATGGTTTTTGATAAAAGAACAATCAAAGAATTTGTCAGTCTGCACCAATCGCTGGAGGAATCTTCGCCGACGCTTGAAAGAGAAACGCGGTTGCAAAACTTTTTGGTCGGCTTGATCACTTGCTTTGCTGAAAACCGGCTGTCGTTGCCAGCGTATCGAAAAGAGCAAAAAGCGATCAAACAGGCAAGCGATTATTTGATCGCAAACTACATGGAAAATATTTCGCTGGGAAAACTGGCAAGTCTCGCTAATTTAAGCCCATACCATTTTAATCGGGTTTTTTCCGACCAATTCGGAATTCCCCCGCACGCCTTTCAAGTGCAATTACGCCTCGCAAAAGCCAAAAAGTTTTTGCGCGAAGGGATGGAAATTGCACAAGTCGCCTTCCAAACGGGATTTGCCGACCAAAGCCATCTGACACGCCACTTCAAGCGGGTTATTGGAATCACTCCGGGACAATATCAATAAAAACAGCAAGAACGTTCAAGACTCGTTCGATGGATCCAATTAAAACTAGTTGATCGTAAGAAATATTAAAAATCCTTTGCGATCAACTATTTTTTGGAGAAATCACTATGAAAAGAGTCGTAATTTGTCTGACAGCTTTAATTTTTGTGCAAACCGTAATAGCGCAATCCACATTTCACGGCAACCTTGCCCGCACCGGAATTTATGAATCATCGGGTCCCAAACAATTGAACGGCGTAAAATGGCAATTCAAAACAGATGGTGCGATTTTTAGTTCTCCGGCGATTGCTAACGGGATTATTTTTGTCGGCAGTTCAGATAGCAATCTTTATGCCGTAGATCAGAAAACAGGTCAGCAAAAGTGGAAGTTTAAAACCACCGGACCAGTAAATTCATCCCCAACTGTGGCAAACGGTATGGTTTATTTCGGCAGTTTTGATGGATTTTTCTATGCTTTAGATGCGGAAACCGGAACGCGAAAATGGCAATTCAAGATGGAATATGAAAGACGTTTCCAAGCCAAAGGTCTGCACGGACAATCACCGAGACCGCAGATAATACCCGACACCTGGGATTTTTTTACTTCTTCGCCGGCAGTTTTTAATGGACGCGTATTCTTTGGGAGCGGAGACGGAAATGTCTATTCGCTTGATGCCCAAACCGGCATCCTGCAATGGAAGTTTGAGACCAAAGATATTGTTCATGCTTCGCCGGCGATTGCCAATAACACGGTTTATATCGGCAGTTGGGACGGCAATCTCTATGCGCTGGATGCTGAAACCGGGACAGAAAAATGGCGATTCAAAGGCGGCGAAGATCTGATCAACTTCAATCAGATAGGTTTTCAGTCGTCACCGATAGTTGTTGATGGAACGATTTATGTCGGTTGTCGCGATTCGCATCTTTACGCAATTGATGCCGCAACCGGACGTAAAAAGTGGGATTACTATTTTGGCGGAACCTGGTCGAGCGCGACGCCAACCGTCCGCGATGGTTTGGTGTATGCGGTCGCCGGTAAGTTTTACGCGCTGGATTCCAAATCGGGCCGGCTGAAATTCACATTTGATGAACCAAAGACCTGGGGCGTGTCCTCACCTGTTCTCGCCGGCGAATTAGCGTATATCGGCGGCTTCAACGGACGACTCTATTCGCTTGACTCCAAATCAGGCAAACTTGTCTGGGAATTTCAAACGGAAGCCTCTAAAAAAGATGTTTTGAAGGTTCTAAACCCTGACGGAACCTGGAATACGGCAAATTTTGCTTCGGCCTTCAATGACTTTGAAGATATGTATGTCGCGATGTATAAGCGTTTCTCAGTCGGTTCAATTATGTCTTCTCCCGTCATTGATCAAGGTGAAATCTACTTCGGCAGCACAGACGGATTTCTCTACGCGCTTCAGTAAAAAGCGGCTAAAATCCATTAACCCTGTATTTTATTTAAGGAGTTATATGATCAAATATCTTTTGATTTTGACAATGTTTCTGGTTACTTTATTTTTCCTGGGCGCAGAATTTGAAACTATCGTGACGTCCAAAGATAAAGTATTCAAACCGAAATTGACTAAAATCATCAAGGGCAAAGGCTGGAAGGTCGTCAACCGTAACGTCAGTCTGATCAGTGAGGACGGCAAAAAAGGCATCCGCTTTGATGAAAAAGAAGGCGTTGGCGTCGCCTGGCTTGAGGATCATAAATTCAAAAACGGCACGATAGAATTTGATGTCAAAGGCAAAAATGTTCTGCAAAAAAGTTTTGTCGGCATAGCTTTTCAGGCGATAGACGAAACAAATTACGATGCCGTTTATTTTCGCCCGTTCAATTTCAAAAGCGAAGATCCTGAACGCCGCAGCCACGCCGTTCAATATATTGCCTCGCCGGATTACGGCTGGAAAAAATTGCGCGATGAATTTCCCGGTAAATACGAACAACCCGTCGAACCTGCTCCAAATCCGGACGAATGGGTTCATGCCCGCATTGTGATAGACGGAAAAAAGGTCAGCGTCTTTGTCAATGATGCCGCAGAACCGAGTTTGACGGTTGAAAAATTAACCGCAAGCCGCGAAGGAAAAATCGGTCTCTGGATTGGCGACAATTCAGACGGGGCTTTTTCCAATCTAAAAATCACCACGACAAAGCGATAATTACTCTGTAATCTAAATTCCGTCACAAAACTTCAAACAAAAACTCAAAGATCTGAATTCTATGAAACTTTAGAGCACTTCATTCCCCTCGATTTCGGCAAATCTTTATCAATAAAACGCAGGAAAAAGAAATGCGGAAAGGCTTTCACAAATCTTTCAAGAAAATTTGAAATTAATTTCAAGACATTTTGGGAATTAACGGATAAGGTAAGTCGCAAAGGTAAGAAGGAGAGTTTGAACAAACAACTCAATCTGAAATGCACAAATTAGAAAAAATAAATATGAAACAAAAACAGAGGAAAATATCGCTGGTTGTAATTTTGGTGTTTGGATGCTTTTTGACGGCAATGTTTTTTGCCCGTCCAAATTTTCAAAACAAAGTAGGTGCCGAAGAATTGACGGTAAATATGTTTGGTGATTTTGACCAAGCGGCGGCGATCGCCAAACTTCGTGAGCAAATCAAAGGCAAAGAAAAAGAGCCTGCCGAAAAGGTTTTCAAAAATATTCAGACGTTCAAAGGCGTTCCGGCGGGCAGAGTTTTGGCGGTTATGGAATTTGGCTATGCGCGTTCGCTCGGCGTGAATTGCACCCATTGCCACACGGCTGATAAATGGGAAGCCGAAGACAAAGCCCAAAAACAGATCACCCGCGAAATGTCGGCAATGGTCGGAAAGATCAACGGCGAGCTTTTAAGAGGTGTCAAAAATATCAATGACAAGGCGACTATCAATTGCACAACCTGCCATCGCGGGCAAGTAGTTCCGGCGATTAATTTACCGATGCCGAGTCCATCGCCGACGGCAACGCCAAATCCTAAACAATAAAGGTAAACAACAATCGAAAAATTTTGTGGAGTAACCAAATGCAAAGAGCTAAATTTATATTTCCTGCGACAATCAAAATATCATTGATTTTTGTTTTCTTTGTGATGTTGAGCATCAATGCCAATGCACAAACCATAAATTGCGGCGGCATCGGCGGCACGATCCGCTCGCAAAACGTGACCATTCCGCAACGCGGCGGCGGCGCATCGCTGCAAGCCAAAATATTCGCGCCAAACGCCGCGCTGCAAACTGCGCCGTGTCCGGTGATTTCGATCCTGCCGGGCGGCGGCGGTTCGCCAATCACGACCGTCGAATGGGCGGCGCAACGACTCGCCGCGAACGGCTATGTGGTCATCGCTGTCAAACCCGAACTTCCGAACAGTGTCACTTCATATGATAACGCCGCGAGAAGCGGGATTGATTATGTGGTTTCAGCGTCAAATCCCTATTTGAGCAGTACGAACACGAATCTGATCGGCGTTGCCGGATGGTCGCTCGGCGCGTTTGCTTTGAGCATTACGCAGGAGCAAGACACGCGGGTCAAAGCATACATCGGATGGGATAATATGGTTTTGAGCGAAAACGGCGATGCCGGTTCATCAAACTGCATCGGCACGCCGACAATCATTCGCACGCCGCGTGTTCCGGCAATGGGACAGGCTTCGGAAACCTGCAATGACGGACGTTCGGCTGATGCGAAAAAGACCGCGTTTGAACATTGGAAAACCGCCGCCCAACCAACCATGGAAGTCGTCATCAAAAACTCAACTCATTTTTGGTGGAGTGATACGGGAACTGAGGCGCAACACGATTTACTACATTATTACACGCAAAATTGGTTTGACCGTTGGCTCAAACAAGACCTCACGGCGACCGGTAGATTGACGGCGCGTAGTGTCAATGCCGTGCCGATCGCAAACTTGCTGAGTTCGGTTTTTCGTTCGGCAGCTTTTCTCGACGGCTATAATTGCGGCGATTTTCTGAGCAGTTGTCCCGCGCCGGTCATAAATTCGGCAAAGCCTTTTGATTTTGACGGCGACGGCAAAACCGATATTTCTATTTTTCGCCCGGCGGTTGGTGAATGGTGGATCAGCCGGAGTTCAAACAGCCAAACGGTCGCCGCTCAATTTGGAAATGGCGCGGATAAAATTACAAGCGCAGATTTTACGGGCGATGGCAGAACCGATATTGCTTTTTTCAGACAAAATACGGGCGAGTGGTTTGTCTTGCGTTCGGAAGACGGAAGTTTTTTTTCGTTCCCGTTCGGCACAAACGGAGATATTCCTGTCCCGGCTGATTATGACGGCGACGGCAAAGCGGACGTAGCGGTGTTTCGCCCCTCGACCGCGACGTGGTTTATCTTGCGTTCCGGCGGCGGCATAACCATCACATCTTTCGGCACGAGTGAAGATAAACCTGTCGTCGCTGATTATGATGGCGACGGACGTGCCGACATTGCTATCTTTCGCCCTTCAAACGGTCAATGGTGGCTTTTGCGTTCAACCGCCGGAGTTATCGCTACAACTTTCGGAACCGGAACGGACAAACCCGTGCCGGGCGATTACACGGGCGATGGCAAAGCCGATATTGCTTTTTGGCGAGCCTCAAACGGATTCTGGTTTATTTTACGAAGCGAAGATTCATCATTTTTCTCGTTCCCGTTTGGATCTTCGGATGATATGCCGGCGTCGGGCGATTACGATGGTGACGGAAAATTTGATGCCGCAGTTTTCCGTCCGTCAAATTCGACCTGGTTTATTAATCGCACATTGTCCGGTGTCCTTATCACTACTTTCGGCAGCGCGGGCGATATTCCTGTTCCTTCAGCTTTCGTACCGTAATAAAAATTATCGTCAAAATAGAATTAATAGTC
>JANLTD010000703.1:0-2965 GCA_031362765.1 Acidobacteriota bacterium
GACTATGTTTCTCAAAATTATTTAATTCAGTTCGCGCTTGAATAGTTGTCGGCATTGAGAAAAAAATACAAGCCAACAATAACGCAAAACAAATTGTAATAGTTTTATTCATTATCTTATCTCTTACGGCGAACGTCAAAACTTTTCTAAATTTTCTCTCTTAACTCAAAAAATCAAATCTTCGTCGTCCTCTTCAAACTCAAAATCCTGCCTTTCAAGTTCTGCCCAAGTTTCCAAGATTGCTTCACCGACATTTTTTGCTTTCAAATCTAGCGCAACTTTTTCCTTCAATTCAGGAAACCGCAACAACAAAACCGCCAAATCGCGCCAATCCGTTCCCAATTTCGGTTTGCCGCGCCGCGAATGAAAGGAAATGACTTTACTTGCAATCAATTCGAGCGGCGATAAAATCCGAATATCTTCAACCGTTTCGGTTTCGGGAAAATTCTCAACCGAGCCGACATCAACCAGATTCCGATTTCCTTCTTTACGGGTTTGGTAAATCCGAAAACCTTTGGCTTCAACGATTTCGCGGACACGTAAAGCGATATGAAATGTTGCGCTCAGATGGTGGCGCAATTCTTCGGCAAAATCTTCGGCACGCGTCGAAAGCAAATCAACATCCTGCGTCATTCGCGGTTCGCTGACGTATGCGTTGACGGCTTGTGCGCCGAACAGCACGACATCCACGCGCCCTTGCAGAAATTCAAGCACCGCCCCGTGAATGTTCGATAACGGCAAGGTTTAGCGCATGACAAAATCTTGAAATGTCAAAACATCGGCACTCAGCATAAACAACTGTTCAGAGTTACGCCTTTAGGCGTGCGAGCCGATTTTGTTCAGACGGCTTCGGGGTATCAATCAAGTTGAATAATTACGCTGGCTTCTCACGGCTAAAGCCGTAACTCTGAACTTTAATTTTTCAAAATACTCGCGTCGTCAACGTCAACCGAAACGCTGTTTCGGAAAAACGCGATGATGATGCCAAGACCGACCGCCGCTTCGGCCGCTGCGACACTCATCACCATAAAGACGAAAAGCTGTCCCGTCACGTCGGCGTAATGGCGCGAAAAGGCAACGAACGTCAGATTGACGGCATTGAGCATCAGTTCGATACACATAAACATTCCGATCGCGTTGCGCTTAAAGATCACACCGACCGCGCCGATCGAAAATAAAATTCCTGAAAGTGCTAAATAGCTTGCTAAACTAGGTTCCATTTATTTTTTGTCCGGAGTCCGGAGTCGAGAGTCGAGAGTCAATTTACAGATGACTTTTGACAAATGACCAGGGACGAAATCTATATTAATCTTTTCAATTCTTCCAAATTTAATTTTTCGTCAAAAAGGGCGCGAATCTGAATCTTAAAATCAGGTAAAACTATGCTTTGAATCGTGCCGTCCTTGGCTTTCAGAAGAAGTTCGTACTCTTCATTTTGCAAAAAATACTGTTCAACTATTTCGTGCTCCGCATCAATGATCCAATATTCCCTGATGCCGTGTGCCGCATAATCCTGATATTTTGTTTCGCGATCGTATTTTTCCGTCGAAGGCGAAAGAACTTCAACCGCAATGTCGGGCGCCGGAAATTGCATCTGCGTCGGTGAGAAATCTTTCGATTTTTCTCTGCCGAAGAAACAAACATCAGGTTCGTAATCGTTGCGGGTTAACGAAACCAACATTTTTTCGCTACCGACAAAACCAAGTTCGTTTTGAACAACAAAAGTATCAAGTAATTTTACTAACATCTTGATTGAGTTAGTATGTCGTAATTTTGCGGGTGATTGAAAGATTATTTCACCGTTGATAAACTCCATCTTTTTGCCTTCTTCGATGATTTTGTAAAAGTGACGGCGTTTTTTTTGTTCTTCTTCAAGCGCAGACTTCAAGCGTTCCGCTAAAATGGCGGCGTTCGGCATTTCTAAAATTTGGTTGAGCGAAATTTGCATTTATTCTTCCAAATGCCGTTTTTCCAGTTCGTTGTCAACGACCAGAGTCAGTTCCGGTTGGCTCAAACGCCGCGATAAAATGACGCCGCCGATGATTGCCATCATCAATAAAACGCCGACGATCTCGACCGGCAAAAGATATTTGGTGTACATATTGGCGCCGATGTTCAAGGTATTTCCGACCGTTTCGCCTTGTTCGATCGCTGGTTTCGGCGCTTTGTTGACCGCGATGAAGACGAAAAACGTCTGAGCGAGCAAAACTATGCCCAAAAATCCGCCGAGCGCATAAAGATAATTCAACCTTCGATAGGGTTTATCGTCATCGAGATTGAGCAGCATAATGACGAAGATCACCAAAACCATGATCGCGCCGGCATAGATCAAAATTTGCACGGCGGCGATGAATGGCGCGGCAAGCGTCACATAAATGCACGACAGCGAAATGAAAACACCTATCAGCGAAACCGCGCTGTACAGCGGATTGCGATGATAAACGGTTGACAACGCACACGCGATCGCGAGTCCGGCGAAAACAAAAAATAAAATACTGATAGCCATAAAAAATTAAAACGCAGAGTGCGCTGAGAACGCAGAGAAAGTAAATCTATTTAAGTTTTGTACAGACAATTTCAAAAATCTCTACGTTCCCTGCGCTCTCTCTGCGTTAAATATTTACCTGTTCAAGAAATAAACAATCACAATCGTCAAAATCACATTGACCAGTGCGAGCGGCAGAAGAAATTTCCACCCGAAACTCATCAATTGGTCGAAACGAAAACGCGGCAGCGTTCCGCGAATCCAGATATACAGGAACAAAAATGCGCAGATCTTGCCCATAAATCCGAGCACGCTGATCGCGGCATAGGGAATCGAACCGACCGCGAATATATGGCTCAGCCCCGGAATGTACCAGCCGCCGAGAAACAGCGTCACGCACATTACGCTGACGGTGAACATATTGATATATTCCGCCATAAAAAAGAGGGCGAATTTGAGCGCCGAATATTCGGTGTGAAA